>CALEMP010000079.1 GCA_937910685.1 uncultured bacterium | reverse complement strand
GATTTCTCAGTTTTCTTGAGATTACGCCTCCCAGGCCGCCTGAAGCACTACCGGAGCATCACGTTGATTGCGTTACGCCCGTAGCAACGAGACCTATCGCGGTTTTATGCCAGAAATAGGCACACCGACCTTGCCCGGAGCCGCACCTATGCATAAAATTCCCCGTCAACGACATAATCATGCACCCCCCCACCCGCAATCAGCGCCATCTGGCGATCACAGCCCTGCTCGATCAGGGGCCTATTCCGAGCCAGGACGCTCTGGTGCAGGCTCTCGCTGGCCAAGGCATTGATGTCCAGCAGGCGACCCTTTCCCGGGACCTCAAGAGCCTTGGGGCGGTCAAGGGGCCTGGGGGATATCAGTTGGTCACGATCCAGCGTTTGGGGGCTGAGGCCCTCACGGAGGCCCTGTCGGATTGGATGATTTCCATGTCCGTAGGGCTCAATCAAGTGGTGCTCAAGACTCCGCCGGGGGGAGCGCAGCCCCTCGCGATCGCCCTAGACAGTGCGCGGCTCCCCAATATGCTCGGGACCCTCGCGGGAGACGACACGGTGTTGTGCGTCCTGAAGGACGAAGCGGCCGCGCAGGAATTTGGTTTGACGCTGCAGGAAATCCTCCAGTGAGCAGAACCAATCAAAAACGAGTGGGCGTGTTGGGCGCGCGGGGCCTAGCGGGGCAAGAATTGTCTTTGCTCTTGATGCGCCATCCGAGTTTGGAGTTGGCCCACTGTTGGAGCGTGCGGACAGAGTCCCAGGGTCAAGAGAATCCCGTGAACGGCGCTCCCCCCATCGAGGGATGGAACGCAGGCGCGGGTGTCGACGCGGTGTTCCTGGCAACCCCCCATGGGAAAAGCGCGGCCTTGGCCGCAGAGGCCCTGGACCAGGGCGCCCTGGTCATCGATCTGTCCGGAGACCTACGCATCCGCAACCAAGTTCTTTGGGAACAGACCTACGCACAAGCCCACCCCTGCCCAGGATTGTTGGACATGGCGATCTATGGCTTGACCGAGATCAACCGGGAGCAAATACAAAATGCACAACTGATCGCGAACCCGGGTTGCTATCCCACTTCGATCCTCTTGGGCACCCAACCCCTACAAGCGGCGGGGTTACTGCAAGAGGGCGCAGCGGTGATCAGTGATTCCAAGAGCGGAGTCAGCGGCGCTGGTGTCGCCGCCAATGCCACCACCCACTACGCTGCGGTGCATGAGAACTTCCGCGCCTACGGGGTCGGTGATCATCGCCATGGCCCGGAGATTCAAGAGCACCTGGGCGGACCCGAAGTCATTTTTGTGCCCCACCTCCTGCCCTGCTACCGCGGAATTCTGTCCACCATGTATGTGCAGCTGGTGGAGGGTGCCGGGGCCCCGGAAGCGCACCAAGCACTTGCCCAAAAGTACGAGCACGAGCCCTTCGTGCAGGTCCTCGACCCTGGGCAACAACCCACCCTGCGTGGGGTGCAAAACACCAATCAATGCCACTTGGGCATCGCCCAGGCTGGATCCCAAGTGGTGATCACCTCTGTGATTGACAACCTGCAAAAGGGTGCCGCGGGGCAAGCGGTGCAGAACCTCAACCTCATGCTGGGACTTCCTGAAACCGAGGGGCTCTCCTAGCCATGCGCATCCTGGTCAAAATTGGAGGTGCCCAACTGGGCAACGCCAGCACCATCGCCAAGGCAGTGGGCGCGGCCCGGGCCGTGGGTCACGAAGTCATCTTGGTGCATGGGGGCGGCGACCAGTTGCGAGACTGGTCCCAGCAACTGGGCTTGGAAGATGAATACATTCAAGGCCTGCGGGTCACCGATGCCAAGACCGCCCGGGTGGTGACGGCCGTATTGGGTGGCGAAGTCAACGCCGGCTTGGTCAAGACCCTGTGCGCAGCAGGCATTCCCGCGGTGGGCTTGACCGGCGCGGACGGCAATTTCTTGGGCGCGGCACCCAAGCTTCAACCCCAAGGCCTCGGCTTTGTGGGTGAAGTCCAGCGGGTGGACCCGGCCTTGATCGAGACCCTTCTCGCGGCCCAATACACCCCGGTCATCGCATCCATTGCGCCCTGCACCGATGCTCCCGGTGATCCTTTCTACAACATCAACGCAGACGAAGTTGTGGGCCCCGTGGCCCAAGCGGTCGGCGCCGAAGCCATCCTCTTTCTGACCGATGTCAGCGGAGTCCAAGATGCACATGGCCAGCGGATCTCCACCCTCGATTCAGAACAAACCCACGACCTGATTCAAGCGGGAGTGATTGCGGGGGGCATGTTGCCCAAGACCCGAGCCGGCTTTGCAGCCTTAGATGCTTGCCCACGGGCCCTGGTCAAGATAGCTTCCGCAACGGGAGCAGAGTCCATCCTTGCTGCCCTTGGGTCTTCCAGCGGAACACGCTTTTGCCGGGAATCCATCACGAACCCAAACATGTGGAACGCCGAGGCGTCTAACCCAGGATGCACATCATGAACCGCACCATGAGCAGCGACCACGCCACAAGTCAAATCCTCCCCACCTACAAGCCCAAGGCGCCTCACTTTGTGCGCGGCGAGGGCTGCCACCTGTGGGACTCGGAGGGCAAGCACTGGATCGATGCCCTCGCGGGCATTGCGGTCAACGGGCTCGGACACAATCATCCACGCCTCGTGGCGGCCATCGCCAAGCAAGCGGCAGAGGTCTTGCACGTCTCCAACCTTTACCGCCACCCCGCCGGTGAAGAGCTGGCCCATAAGCTGTGTGGTTTGACTCACATGGATCGCGTGTTCTTCTCCAATTCAGGTTCGGAGGCCAACGAATGCGCCCTCAAGATCGCGCGTAAGGCTGCCTGGCTTCACAATCAGGAGCACCCAAATGACATGCGGGGCAGCCACTTGGTGGCCCTCAAGGGAGGCTTTCACGGGCGCACCCTGGGAAGCTTGAGCGTGACCTCCACCCCCCGCTATCGCGAGCCCTTTGCGCCCCTGCTCGAGTGCATGTTCGTGGCACCCGAAGACTTCGCCGGTCTGGAAAAAGCCCTGAGCACCCACCCCGCGGCCCTCATTTTGGAGCCGCTTCAAGGGGAGGGTGGCCTGATTTCTCTCAGCAAGGAATTCCTGCAAGGGGCCCGGGAATTGTGCAACCAACACAATGTGGTTCTGATTCACGACGAGGTCCAATCTGGCTGCGGCCGCACGGGCACTTTCCTTTGCGCCGAAGCAGCAGGCGTGCAGCCCGACATCGTGACCCTTGCCAAGCCCCTGGCCGGAGGCCTGCCCATGGGAGCCACCTGCGTCAGCGAAGCCTTGGGTCAAATCCTCAAACCCGGCGATCACGGATCCACCTTTGGCGGCGGCCCCTTGGCCAGCTGCGCCGCGTTGGTCTTCCTTGACGAGTACGAAACAGGCTTGGCCCAGAACATCGTTGCCCGGGGCGAGCAACTGACCCAGGGACTCGACTCCCTCGTCGCATCCAGCGACCTGCTGAAAGAACGCCGGGGGCGCGGCCTGATGCAGGGCCTTGTGGTCCCGGGCCGCGCTGCGGAATTTGAAGCCAAGGCCTTTGAGGCCGGGCTCTTAGTGGGCACCTCTGGCAGCGATGTGCTGCGCCTCGTGCCTCCTTATGTGCTCACTGCCGAAGACACCGATTCCATTTTGAACCATCTAAAAACTGTCCTGACTTCCATGGACACCGCATCATGAACGATTCCATTTCCACCCCCTTCCCCCATCATGACCTGTTGAGCCTAGCCTCTTGGAGCGCAGCGGACATCCGACGCACCCTTGATTTGGCCCGCACCATGAAGGCGGATCCGGCTGCACACAAGAATCTCTTGGCGGGCAAGCGTTTGGCCTTGATTTTTGAAAAGGACAGCCTGCGCACGCGCTTCACCTTTGATCTGGGCATCCAGGATCTGGGGGGCAGCGCGGTGTATCTGGACCATCGCCACGAACGGCTTGGGGCCCGGGAGTCCGTGCCCGACATGGCCAAGAACCTGGAGCGTTGGGTCGATGTGATCGTGGCCCGTACCTACCGCCACCGCCACGTGAGCGAATTGGCCAAGCACGCCCGGGTACCGGTGATCAACGGCCTCTCGGATCTGCTGCACCCCTGTCAAGCCTTGGCGGACATGCTCACCCTCTATGAAAAGTGGGGCGATGACATGGCCGGCAAAAAATTCGTCTACATGGGCGATGGCAACAACACTTGCCACAGCCTCTTGCACGCAGCGCCAAAGCTGGGCATGCACATGACGGTCTGCACACCAGAGGGCTATGAGCCCAACTTCAAGGTCATGGAAACCGCCCGGGCCGCTGCGGCCAAGAACGGAGTCACCCTCGAACACACCTCCAATCCCCAGCAAGCTGCGGATGGTGCCCATGCGGTGTACACCGATGTTTGGGCCTCCATGGGTCAGGAAGATGAAACGGAGGAACGGGCTGCGGTCTTCCACGAGTTCCAAGTCAACGAGACCCTGATGAACCTCACGGACAACGGGTACTTCATGCACTGCCTACCCGCCCACCGAGGCCAAGAGGTCACCGCTGGTGTGCTCGAAGGCCCCAATTCCATCGTCTTTGACATCGCCGAGAACCGCCTGCACGCGCAGAAAGCTGTGTTGGCCTTGCTGCTCTGTACCCCTAAACCCGCCCCCTCCTCGACCCAGGTCACTTCCACGGTCATCCACGCATGAAAGCCCCCGCTCACAACAACCGCATCGTACTGGCTTACTCCGGTGGCTTAGACACCTCCATCATCATCCCCTGGCTTGCGGAACGGGGCTGGCAAGTCCACTGCCTAGCCGGAGATGTGGGCCAAGGGAGCGAAGAGCTGGTGGGGCTGGAAGAAAAAGCCGCCGCCACGGGGGCTGCATCCTGCAAGGTTGCCAACCTCCAGGAGCCCTTTGTCACCGAAACGATCTTTCCCTGTCTGCGGGCCCTAGCGGTTTATGAGGGCAAGTACCTCCTGGGAACCTCCATGGCTCGCCCGGTTGTGGCCCGGGCCCAAGTGGACTACGCCAGAGAAGTCAACGCCAGCGCTGTGGCCCATGGCTGCACTGGCAAGGGCAACGACCAAGTGCGCTTCGAGTTGGTTTATCAAGCCTTTGCCCCGGACCTGGCCATCGTTGCTCCCTGGCGGGATTGGGACATCATCAGTCGCGAAGACGCCATCGACTACGCAGCCGAGAAGAAGATTCCTATCACCGCAACGCGCAAAAAGATCTACTCCCGGGACCGCAACCTCTGGCACATCAGTCACGAAGGTGGCGCCATCGAAAACCCCGCTACGCCCCCGCCGGCGGATGCCTGGATGCTGACCACGGACCCGCAAGAGGCTCCCGATCAAGCCGAAGAAGTCACCGTCGGTTTCGAGAGCGGTATCCCCACCACCCTCAACGGCCAGGTGATTTCACCCGTGGCCCTGATCGAGACCTTGAACCAGATCGCCGGCGCCCACGGGGTTGGACGCTTGGACATCATTGAAAATCGTTTGGTGGGCATGAAGAGTCGCGGACTCTATGAAACCCCCGCGGGCACTGTGCTCTATGAAGCCCTGGGACAGCTGCGAGCCCTATGCATGGAACGGGAGACCTTGGCTCTGGCGGAAAAACTCGGGCCCCAGTACGCGCGGCTGGTCTACAACGGCCAGTGGTACCACCCTGCCCGAGAATCCTTGGATGGATTCTTCGCCGAAGCCATGAAGCACGTGACCGGCAGCGCCACCGTGCGCCTTTGGAAAGGCACGGCCACCAGTATCTCCGTGGAAGGACCGGGCTCCCTGTACCAGGAAGACCTGGCCAGCTTCACCATGGGCGGCACCTATGACCCCAAGCACTCCGAGGGTTTCGTGCGCCTGTTTGGTTTACCCGGCACCGTGGAGCGCAGCGTGCGGGCCCGGCAAGCCAGTCCCGAATCCGCAACGACCCCAGCACCTGAAAGCCCGGTGCCCGTCTCATGACCAGCGCCAAACTTTGGGGCGGCCGCCAAACGGGCGCTCTCAATCCGGCCTTCGAAGCCTTCAACCGCAGCCTGCCTTTTGATCAGCGGCTGGTGAGTATGGACATCGCGGGATCGGTGGCTTGGGCCAAAGCCTTGGGGCAAGCTGAAGTACTCAAGGCTGCGGAAGTGGCCGACCTTTGTTCTGCTCTGGAACAACTGGCGGAAGAAGTGCTTGGGGATCCGGACCTTCTCAACGCATCGGATGCGGAAGACGTACACGCCTTCGTGGAAGAGGCTCTGATTGCAAAGCTTGGGGACCTGGGCAAGCGCTTGCACACCGGGCGTTCGCGCAATGACCAGGTGGCCACGGACATGCGCCTCTACCAGCGCGCGGCGGCCAAAGAAATCGCAAGTCGGATCCAAGACTTGATTGCCGCCCTGGTGGAGTTGGCAGAACGAGAAGTGGACACGGTCCTGCCGGGCTACACGCACCTGCAGCGGGCCCAACCCATCAGCGCGGGTCATCACGCCCTTTGCTATGCCGAGATGCTCGCCCGGGATGAGGGCCGCTTGAGCGATGCCCTCGCCCGCCAAGACACCTGCCCCCTGGGCAGCGGAGCCCTGGCGGGAACGGCCTTTGATCTGGACCGCGAAGCCTTGGCGAAGGACCTGGGCTTTGGCGCAGCCACCGCGAACAGCCTGGATGCAGTCGCAAGCCGGGACAGTCAGCTTGAGTTGGTCTTTGCCTGCAGCACTGCCATGCTGACCCTTTCGAGACTGGCCGAGGATTGGATCTTCTTCGCTTCCCAAGAGGCGGGTTTCTTGAAGCTCTCCGACGAAGTGACCACGGGCTCTTCCCTCATGCCCCAAAAGAAAAACCCCGATGCCTTGGAACTCTTGCGGGGTAAAGCTTCGCGCGTGATGGGCCATTGGACCACCCTCGCCAGCCTGCAAAAGGGATTGCCCCTGGCCTACAACAAGGACCTGCAAGAGGACAAGGAAGCGCTCTTTGATGCTATGGACACGACCCTCGCCTGCTTGGAAGTGGCCGCAGTCTGTGTGCGTGGCGCCAAGTACGACCCCCAAGCCTGCGAAGCTGCCTGCGCCGGTGGACACTTGGACGCCACGGACCTAGCGGACTTGCTGGTGGCAAAAGGAGTGCCCTTCCGGGACGCCCATGAACGCATCGGCATCTTGGTGCGCGCCGCCGACCAAGAAGGGGTAGGGCTAAGCCAATTGCCCCCGGCCCTGTCCCAGGAGCATCTGCCCGAGCTCGCGTCCTCGAACCTCACCGAAGAACTCTCACTCACCCGCATCCTGGAGCGCCGTTGCGTTCTAGGAGGCACGGCCCCTAGCCGCGTACGCGCGGCCATCGACACATGGAAAACACGCCTCAAGTCCTGGAACAACTAAGCCTGCGCCCGGCCACGGTCCACGATGTGGAACCGATCCTGGACTTGGTCAACGAACTGGCTGCTGCCGGGAAAATGCTGCCCCGTGCCCCGGCCACCACCATCGAACGCCTGCGGGACTTTGTGGTGGCTGAGGTGGACGGTCAGTTTGCTGGCTGCGGAGCTTTGGCTTTGGTCTGGACCGACATGGCAGAAGTGCGCTCCATCGCCGTGGCTAAAGAGCACCGGGGCAAGGGCCTCGGGCGCAAAATGGCACTGTTCCTGTTAGAAGAAGCCGAACGCTTGGGCGTCGCGCGGGTCATGGCATTCACCTATGTGACCGGCTTCTTTGACCGGCTAGGATTCCGCCAAGTGGACCATGCGGCCTTGCCCCACAAGGTCTTCCAGGACTGCCTCAATTGTCCCAAGTTCCACCGCTGCGATGAGGTCGCGGTGGTCAAAGACCTGAGCCACAGTGCCGGTGCTCCGCCCCTGGGTCCTTTGAGCCTGCCCACACCGGGCAAGCACTTGCCCAAGCCGAACAGCAAGGTTTAGGACACTGAACCCACAGGGGTCACCGAAGACACTGAACCCACAGGGGTCACCGAAG
>CALEMP010000078.1 GCA_937910685.1 uncultured bacterium | reverse complement strand
GTTGGGCATCTTCAGCCTGCCGCCTGTCGTTTCGATGTTCGCTCTGCGCACGGCATTGGCCACCTCTGCGATGGTGAGCCCCAACTCACTCAGGCGGTCTTCCCGGATTCGGATTTCTATCTCCTCGCTCGGGAATCCGCTGAGTTGGACCTGAGAGATCTCGTCCATCGCCAGCAATTCCTGCTCGATTCGCCGCGCCTCTTGCTTGAGCACTTTCAGGTCGTCCACACCGGTTACTGCGAATGAAAATGCGACCCCAATGGCTTCTTGCTTGAATACAATGGGAGGCTCCATCCCCACTGGAAAGCTCGAAATCCGGTCTACGGCATTCTTGACGTTTTGCAACACGGCATCCGCCTCGGAGGCCTTGAGTACCTCGATGGTGATGCTTCCCGCATTTTCATTGCAGACAGACTTCACCTGATCCAAACCGGCGATGCCTTGTAGGTTCTCTTCAATTTTTGCTACAATCCCCTCTTCGATTTCCTCTGGTGAAGCACCGGGGTAAACGACTTGGACCTGGATAATTTTGGAGTCCGTTTCGGGGAAAAAGTTGGAGCGCAGGTTGGTGAGCCCAATAAATCCTGACACGAGAATGGCCAACATGAGGAGGTCCCCCGTCAAGTTGTACCGAACGAAATAGCGTATCAGCTCCCGCATCAGTTCGCGCCGATTTCTTCAATTGCCGCCACTTTCATACCCTCGAATGCAGAAGAGAGCACCTCAGCGAGGAGTAGTGACCCCGGTTCCAATCCACGAACAATTGAGGTTGTGCGGGACCCGAACACCACCTCCACAGGCTGACGCTTAAGCTCGTCTCCCACCACCAAAAAAACAGTTTGATCGGCTTGGATCCACTCGTTGTTTACCCGTGAAGCTTCAGGAAAGGGCGCACTGTGAATCTGACCCGAGAGGTACCTGCCATCTCGCAGCGAAGCATTCTCGCCGGACGCTTGGCGGACGCTGCAGTACACCGTGGCCGACTGAGACTGTATGTCTACGTTGGGTGAAATCCTAGCCACCGTACCACTGGCCACCGCCTCACCATCCTCACCGTGGAATTCAACCCGATCTCCCTTGCGGATTGTTGGGAGGAACCGCGCATGTACGGCTGTTTTTATTTCGAAGTCCTTCATGCCAACAAAACTCCCTACGGGTTGGCCAGCCCGAACCAAGGAACCTGGCCGCACAGCGGTGGAAGACACAATCCCGTCAAAGGGAGCGGTCACCTCATATTTCGAAAGGCGCTCCTCGGTCGAACGGATGGCGTAATACCCACTAAGAATGCCGCGGTTTGCCGTGAAGAGCTTTTCCCGCTGGGAATCGATCTCAGGCAATTCTGGCAGCGACTGGTCCACTTCAATGGACTGAGCGAATTGTTCCCAATCGGCCCAATCCTCCGGGAAGTCCACCTGCAAATCCGCCAACGAGACGCTTACTGTCTGCAGAAACTGACTCCGCTGGGACACCAAAGCCGCCTTGGGCTCGCTGTCGTCCAACCGCAGGATTACTTCCCCCTTCTTGAAGGATGTCCCTTCCCTAAACTCCTTGCCACCCAGCGTCAAAACGCCATTCACCTCAGTGAAAAGATCGAGTCGATTCAATGCCTCCACCCGTCCTTCAACTGGAGTATTCGGCACCAACTCACCCAGGGTACTCTGCACCGTTCTCACGGGCCGGGCGGGAACGGGTCGGTCGGAAATCGGCATCTCCGTTTTCATTGCGATGAGCGAGTTCATCACGAACAAGCCAACTGCTAGGATGGCTAAACCAGCAATGAAACGAAGGACTAAACTGAGGGTGGGATGCATGATAGAATCGTATGCGGTTCAAACATTTGGTGCGAAGTGCTCTTTTCGGCACCGAACAAAGTTCGTGCGTTATCCCATGTACTATTTGCCAATAAACCTTAGTTGCTAAACGGGCGCCCTTTGCCTTGAGGCGTGCTCTTCAACTCCCCTGAATTCCTACTTTTACTGCCCATTGTTTTTGGACTCTATTGGTTTGGATTCCAGCGGAACCTAAACAAGAAGAAACAGCAGCGCTGCGATGATGATGAAATAATGGACCAGATGAAAAAAATAAAGCCTCCTAGAACAGAAAAAATTGCTGGATTTTTCATGATTTCAATCTCGTAACCGTCCTATGTGGTTGAGCGCCGCGAAAGTATCTTTGCCACGAGCGACAACGTGCACAATGACAAGTGATAAGAAAGCCGAATGCATGGAGGTGGCCCTGGCTGCGGCCCGGGAGGCTTCTGTTATGCTGGTGAAATTGGCATCCTCAGAGCTGGAAATCCAGAGAAAAGAAGACGGATCGCCGGTTACCAACGCCGACATGCGTGCCCACGAAATCATCAGCCGCCACCTCGAGCCCTTGGGGATTCCGGTCGTCAGCGAGGAAGGGGCCGACACGCCCTTTGAAGAGCGGCGCATCTGGGACGCCTGCTGGCTCGTCGATCCGCTCGACGGCACCTCGTCATACATACGTATGCGCGCGGGGTACGCGGTAAACATCGCCCTGGTACAGCGCAACGAAAAAGGGGACATGGTGCCGATTTTGGGTGTAGTGGCCCTGCCCGATCTCGACGAACTCTACTTCGGCAGCGCAGACGACGGCGCCTTTCGAACGGCCATTTCCGAGGAGCTGAACGCCGTACCCATGCAGCGGGACTTGCGCATTGCCGCACCCTACAACCTGCTGATAAGCTGGAATGAGCCGGCTACTTTGGGCGAATTAATCCCCGGGCACATCGACCCATCCGAGGTCCGCATGAAGCCTATTAGTGGCGCGCGAAAATTCTGCCTCGTTGCCGAGGGAACCGCCGACATTCACGCCCGATCTAGGGGATACATGGAGTGGGATTGCGCTGCGGGTGACGCGGTGTTACGCGCACTGGGATTCTACGTCCGGGAATTGGTAACGGGCCGGCCGTTGGTCTACAACGGGCCTACTTTAAGGGTGGGCGGGCTGATTGCATCGCGCGTCTAAGCGCTGGCACGCACGG
>CALEMP010000077.1 GCA_937910685.1 uncultured bacterium | reverse complement strand
TTTTCCTTGCGCAAAACCTTCATGGTCCGCAGGCGCTTGCGATGATTCACCTTGCTCCTACGGATGGCGGGCTCCTCATCAGCAAACTCCAAGTACTCGGCTGGACGAGGCTCAAGGGCCCGGTGCAACTTGAACGTGGACGAACCCCCCTTAGGGCGACTGGGTAGAACATTCTCCAGGGCCTCTGGATAGTCTCGCGAATAGCGCATGAATGCCCGAGCAAAGGCCTCGGGGTCCAATTTCACAAGGCACTCAGAACGCCGCTGCGCGGCCTTCCCAGTGTCCCCTTGAGCATCCAACGCAATGAGTGCTTTTGCCTTGAGGGCCAACAGAAGAGCGGCACGTCTGGCGGTCTTGTCCAACCCAAGCAAACGCTGAGCCTCGGACTTACTGAAACCAAGACGTTCGGGATGCTTAGATGCCACACTCAAGACACGCTCAAGGCGCGAATTCCGCGTCTCCGCAAGAGCCGCACGCCGCTCCTTGGGAGGCATCCCCTGCAGATCCTGCTGCAACTTCTCAGGCATACGCCGCAGGATTGCCTTAGCCTCAGAAGATGCCTCTGCAGCGACCATTTCACCCATGACGACCGCCCTACGCTCGCGATCAAGCCCTGCCAGTCGCTTGCGCGCGCTTTCGTCAAGAACCAAGTGCACATCCTTTTCGATGTTCTGCAGGCGCTTAGCCAGCCGCCTCAACTGGGCCTTTTCCTCGGGCTTGAGGCTCTGCAATTCCGTGAATCGCCCGCGCAGCTCGGCGCGGCGCTCAGGGGTCAGGGCCTTCCAACTCCTTGCCACCTCGACCAAACGCTCCTGACTCGACTGATCGTCATAGCCAGCACTGCTTTGGGCTAGAACACCCACGGCAAGAATCAAAAACAACCCGACAACCCAACGACCCATGACTAGTTCGCCTCCCCGAGGTCCAGCAAGAGCAAGTCCCCTGCTACCAATGCGGTCAAGGTGTCTGCCTCAAGAGGCGTCACCTGATGCAAGGTGTCCCATTGCTCCAAAACATCCAGCCAGTCGAGAAGCTCCACTTCCTCAGGGGACAACTCTGCCAGCAAGGCCTCGGGAGAAAGGTGCTCGGAAGATTGGTCCAGTTCCTGCCTCCAGGGCGCAAACCAGAACACCAAAACCGCGGCAGCGGCCAGCACAGCAACGCGCAGCCACTGATTCGCCCGGGGACGGGGGATGTCCATGGGCGCGAGCTCGGCTGCCTCGTGCAAACGGGCGAGAACCCTATCACTTAGATTGGGCGGGGGCGTTGGGGCCGCGTCTTGGTCCAACATGGTCCAAATTGCCGCGTCCAAACGTGAGTGCAGCCGCTTGACCAAGCGCTCGGTAGAGGCCGCGGAAAGGCCAAGTTGCTGGTCCTCGTTCATCAAGCCCTCAAGGGCTTGCTCCTCCTTCAACATGGTACGGCAGACGGAACAGCCCACCACGTGGGCCTGTTCCTGCTCGCTTAAGAACGAAAGAGAACCTTCGCTCAGGTGCCCTAAGAGCGACAGCTGAAACTGCTGGCAAGGATCAATCATGGGGGGGTCAGTCATAGAAGCTCCTCTGTGAGAAGGGGGGATAGGATTCCACGCAGATTTTCGCGCGCACGATGTACCAGGGACTTGACGCCCTTTTCGGTCATGTCGAGGACATCGGCGATTTCGCTATAGGGTTGTTCTTCGTATTTGGCCAAGACAAGGGCCATGCGCTGACGTTCGGGGAGCGATTCGATAGCTAAGCGAACTGCACGCACCACATCTTGTCGCGCAAGAGAATCGGAGGGATCCGCGACGCTCTCGTCCTCCACATCGATCTCCCCTTCACCGTCTCGCCCACCATCCATCGACAGGGATTGGGGCCGGCGACGCTGGGTGTGGTTGACGCTGATGTTGTAGACGATGCGAAAAAGCCAGGTGGTGAAACGAGCGCTGGCTTGGTAGCGCTCCTTGGAGCGAATCACGCGCAAGAAAACCTCTTGAACCAGATCATCCAGCGGGGCCCGTGGACCTAGGAATCGAACCAAGAGGGAGTGCACTCGATCCGCGTGCAAACGCACCAAAGCATCGAATGCGGGCCCATCCCCGGCTTGCCAGGCGAGCATGAGTCGGGCGCCCTCGTCGGGCCCCTCGGGGGTTTGTTGCTGGAGTCCTTCCACGTGTGCCTCAGTAAACCCCCCGGAAGGCCCCCGGTTCTGTGAAAAGCCAGAACACTGGGCGCCCCTAGTGCTGGCAGCCGTCCCCGAGGCCCTCGCCGGGTCCCGAGACTCTCCCAAAACGAGACGGGGGCCAAATAATCCAAGCGGCACGCCCGATCATGCGCTCAATCTTGACTGAGCCGTATTCTCGACTGTCGGTCGAATGGTCGGAGTTGTCTCCAAGCAGAAACAGCTCATCGGGCTCGAGCCTAACCGCATGATCCACCGCAAATCTTCCGCGCGAGGTATAGTGCAAATCACGCCAGATGCGTAGTCGGCCCACTCGTAGGGGCGCTCCCGAAACCCCAATGCTAAAGCGGTGCGCTCCGGCGTCAACCTGTTGACGAGAGGTCTTGGAGTACTCGAAATGAGCTACTTGCTGCGAGTCGATCAGCAAAGCCACCCGGTTGTCGAAGTTTGCCAAGGTTAAACAGAGTGCGCCCTCGGGCATCGCCCACTCAAAGGCCTCTGATTCATGGAACTCTTGCTGGTCGCCTTTGATGGTCACGCGGCGCAAGGACCCAGCACTCGGCGAGCCCCCCTGCCAGTCCAGCTCCACCTCGAAGATGTCTCCTTGATCGCTAAGGCGGAGGACCGCCCGGCCCTGTTCACCCAGAAAATTCAAGTGAACCGAAACTCGCGCATCCCCCACTGCGCACTGTCCAAAACGCACCTGGCCCGAAGCCTCTAGGTACCCATCATGCACTCCGTTTTTCAAAACCAGCACCGCCTCCGGATCCCGGGGATCTTCCGCCTGGCCATCTAGGACCACTTCCATCGAATCTGCTCCCCCTTCCGCACCAGGCCACGAAAAATGTGGGTCAAACCCCGTGCGGTCAGTGTCCAAAATCAAAACCTGTGGCAAAGCTCGCGGATCTAGCGGCAAGTAAGCTCGGTCAACCAAGAGGTCTCCGCCTGAAGTGATGGCCAACTCCTCGTTGGGCAAGGCAACCACGCGCTTGACTAAGGGGTCTGGGCCCACGCCCTGAACGACAACCACCTCACCCCGCTCTGGAACTGAAGTGTCATAGAGCACCAACACGTGGTCCCCGGGCCTCAAGGTTGGCGCCATGGACGAAGAGCCCACGGGATAAACTCCTCCCACAAACGCCTGGAACACGACGACCACCAACAGGGTTGCAGCCAACAGCCAAAGGCCTCGTCTAAGACGTTTCATAGGGTCAATAGGGCCTTGGCCACGACCACAAACAGGACCGATCCGGCGATATCCGAAAGGCAAATCAAGAACGGCCCAGCGACAATGGCGGGATCGATGCCTATTTTTTGACAAGCCACCGGCACGCTGGTCCCCAAGACCGCCGAAAACGCGACTGCAATCAATGTGGCAATACCCACGGCCAAACCCAAGCGCCCGGGCTCCAACCACATCACCACGAGGGTGATCACGGCCCCGCAGATCACGCCAACAGAAAGCCCAACCGATGTCTCGCTGCGCAACATTGCGCGTTGCCGGCTGCCCTCCAGTTCACCCAGGGCCATGGCACGTACCAGGATGGTGCTAGACTGGACCCCAACATTGCCGGCTAGGCCGATGATGAGTGGCAAGTAGCGCAGGATGTCGCTGGGTCCGGGGTCTCCCCCCGCGCCCTCCAAGAACATGCGCAGCACCTTTGCGCTCAACAGCCCTGAGAGAATCGTAATGCCCATCAAGGGCAAGCGGGAGCGCACTTGACGGGCCACGGACGGGCGGGCGTGCAGGGAATCGGGGCTTGCGCCCACCAACCGCAACAGGTCCTCTTCAGCTTCTTCCGCCCGGGCTTCCGTTGCGTCTTCCGCCGAGATCACGCCGATCAGCAAGCCTGCCGAGTCCACAACACCGAGACTGTTGAGGCCGTACCTTTCCACCAGGCGCCCCACGTCTTCCTTGTCCGCGTGCACCTCAATTGTGAACGGCACCACCATGGCGTCTTGCACGGGGGTGTGAATGGGTTGGCTAAGGAGAATACGGTCAGTCAAGAAGCCGAGGGGGCGGCCCTGGTCATTCACCACAAAGACGGAGAGCTCTTCGTCCGCATCTTCGCCCTGCTTGCGAATTGCCTTGACCGCATCACCGATGTGCTCGGTAGGGGAAACGGTGATGAACTCCGTCGCCATCAAACCACCGGCCGTGTCGGAGTCATAAGCAGAAAGCTCACGCAACTCCCTGGCAATATCCGCCGGGATCGCCGCAAGTACATCCTCCGCAAGGCGATCATCCGCCTCCTCCAAGAGGTCGACGGCTTCGTCCGAGGGCATCTCCTCCACCAGATCGCGCAGGTCTCTCGCGCTCATGCGATCGACCAACTCGCGGCGTAGCTCGTCTTCCGCGTGCTCTAGGAGTTCCGCCTTATCCTCGGTCGAGAGATCGGAAAACACACGCCACGCATCTTCCGGCAAGGCCGCCAAGAGCCACTCGGCCCGGTCCGCCGCGTGCACTCGTTCCAAATACCCCGATGCCAGGGTTGTGGAACTCCTCAGCAGGTCCTGAAAACCTGAAAGGCTCTTTTCCTCGCGGTCTGGGTGCGCCATGGGTGGCATCCTAGCGAGAGGAGCATGAGATCGACGCCTCCTAACCGGAGTTCTGGACCCCAACCCCTGGCCCCGGCACCACCAGGTCGTGGAGCAAGCCCAGGGCGCGCCCAAGATCGGCCTCCCGCAAGACAAAGGCCTGACTTCGAGAGCGAGCTCCGATAGCCGCGTGGCACACTTCAATTCCCGCTTGGTCAAGCAGGTCTTGGGCCCTCTGTCCCAGAGTCCGCTCCCGGCCGGCACCCTTCCCTACCAAAGCTAAACTCGCGAGACCGCGCGTCACCCGCAAGCGATCCCCAAACAGGTCCGCTAGCTCTTCAACCGCGTCTGAACCGGGCATAAAGGCTCCCACTGCGTCGCCTGAAGAGGTCAAAATCGTCGCCATCAAACGACGGTCATCGATTGCCTTAAAAAACTCTGCAGCCACTTGGCTCCTTGCCTCGGGAGCGGAAACCAAACACTCTAGATGCACCATGTTGGTGCGCGAAGCCACGGCCACGGGCCCCGAACGGGGGCCGCCTGCCACAAGCCGTGTCCCGGGCGAGTCCGGGTCCGACACGTTGCGCACGGTGACCGCAACCCGCGCGCGTACCGCCGGAGCCACGGCTGCCGGATGCAAGACCTGTGCCCCGTGAAACGCGAGCTCTGCAGCTTCACCGTATCCCAAGCGGTAAATTAAGTGTGCATTAGGAACCTTGGCAGGGTCGGCGCTCATAATCCCGCTGACGGTCTTCCAAAACTGAATCTCCGGCGCTGCGATGGCTTCCGCCACATAGGACGCGGTCAAGTCCGAACCGTTACGTCCCAAGGTCGTCAGTCGCCCCTCGGAATCTTTGGCCAAGAAGCCTGTGACCACTGCCACGCCGGGGATTTGGTCGAGGGCCTTGCGAATCGATCCGGTAACACCCTCAAGGGGCCGCGCTTGGCCGTGCAGGGAATCGGTCAAGAATCCCAGATCCCAAGCGTCCACGGGGGTCGCCTCGATTCCGCGGGCCTGGAGCACATGGGCCACGATGCGCGCGCTGGAACGTTCCCCAAAGGACCAGGCCAAATCTAAATCTTCAGCACGCAAGAAACCTTGCTCCTTCAAGTGCGCCAAAAGGTGCAGTAGCTCGCGCCAAAATCGATCCAGAAGCTCGCTGGGCAAACCCAACTGGGACAGCAGGGTCCGGTGACGAATTCGGATGCGCTCTGCCTCGATGTTTCCTTCGGCCGCCGCCTTAGCAACGGCCTCCAAAAGATCCGTCACCCCGTGATGGGCGCTGACCACAACCACCGGTGGCGTCCCGTCCTGGGCAGCGATGATGTCGGCCACGCGCTCCACGCCCGGACCATCGGCCAGGGCGGCGCCTCCAAACTTCAGAACTCGACGGTGCTGCATCGGAGGTCAGCTTACGGGCTGGGGCTATTTTCATGAGCACCCCTACCCACGATTCCGGGATCGGAATGCGGGGACCGGGCCCAAAGCCGGCACGGGGGGTCCGGCATGGTGGATAATCGCACCCGGCGCGAGCGCCCGCCTAGGCCATAGCCACGGAACGATAAAGGCTCAACCCAACCGATCATGACCAACCAAAACGAAGACCTGATTCACGACTGGAATGTGGACCCAGCCCCCAGCTTCGAGGTGCAGCTCGACGACGAGACTCTGCGCGACGGACTACAGAGCCCCTCTGCTCTCAACCCAAGCCTCGACGACAAGATCGCCCTGGTCCACTTGATGGAGAGCCTTGGAATTCACACGGCGAATATTGGCCTGCCAGGAGCCAGCAAAAATGCTCGCACCGATATCTTGGCCCTCTGTCGCGAGATGGCCGACCTGAACATCACCCCCAACGTAGCCTGTCGAACATTGGTCTCCGACATTGCCCCGGCGGCTGAGGTGATGCAGGAGGTCGGTGCACCGGTGGAAGTATGCGCGTTCATTGGCTCCTCTCCAATCCGCATGTTTGCGGAGGGCTGGGAGATCGAAAAGATGGTCAAACTTTCCAAGGATGCCATCGAGTTTTGCACCAAGGAATCCCTGCCGTCCATGTTCGTGACAGAGGACACCACCCGTGCCCAGCCTGAACATGTGCGCGCGCTCTACGAAACAGCCATCGAGGCCGGTGCGAATCGTATTTGCGTTTGTGACACCTGTGGTCATGTGACGCCCAGTGGCGTTCGTCGATTGGTTGGCTTCGTCAAAGATATCGTCTCCGAATCCGGCCGCGATGTGGGCATCGACTGGCATGGACATAGGGACCGCGGCTTAGGGCTGGCCAACGCCTTTGCCGCCATTGAGGCCGGAGCAACGCGCATCCATGGTTCGGCCATGGGTGTGGGTGAACGCACGGGAAACGTGGAAATGGACCTACTACTGGTCAACCTTAAGTTGCTGGGCTGGTTCAAGGGCGATCTGACCCGCTTGGGCGAGTATGTGGATCTCGCCGCCCGCGCAATCGGCATTCCCCTGCCCCCGAACTATCCGGTTTTCGGCAAAGACGCTTTCGAAACTTCTACTGGGGTGCACGCGGCAGCGGTGATCAAGGCCTTCAAGAAAGGCGACCACTGGCTGGCCAACCGGGTCTATTCCGGAGTCCCCGCGGACCTGTTTGGCTTGGAACAAAAAATCGCCGTAGGCCCCATGTCCGGCAAATCAAACATCGTTTGGGTACTCGAACGCTCGGGGATAGAAGTCACAGATGGCCGTATCGGGCGGGTGTTAGAAGCAGCAAAGGCATCGAACCGACAGTTGACTGACGAAGAAGTTGTCTCTGCGGCCGGATAATTACAAAGCTGTAACCGGAGGGCTCCGCGCCGAGTGAGCGTGCTGAAACTCTTTTCTAAGACCGCGGGCAAGCTCCTTGCTTTGACCCAGAAAAGGGCTTACAAGTGGTTGAGGGCAATCCCCGCTTCTCTTCAACATGATTCAGCTAAGAAAACACCAACAACCTGTTTGGTACCGCGTCGAAGTCCACTACACGCGACAAGACTGCCAGCTTAGCTTTCCAGTCCAGGCCCGAAGCCTCGAAGAAGCCCGCCTCAAAGCCCTGCACGAATACCTTCCAAACCGAGAGATTGAAGTCCGGTCCGTACGTCTCTCTCGGCGAGCAAGCTGAAGAGCGCTCTACTTGTCTGGATGCCCAAAGGGCAGCAGACCCTCTTCGCGAGCTAATTGCCGAATACCTGGCAACTTGTCTGCAAGCAACTGATTTACCTGGTCGATCACGCCACTTACCTCGCCGGTGAGCTTCGCCAGACTCGCCTCTTCCGCGGGACGCGGTGCGCCATGGTGCGAGCTCACATACCACTGAATGCGTCCAAGTCGATCGAAGAGACGCTCGGATTCGTGAATCCCGCGCTGACCCTCAGGCTCTTGGACCTGGTCCAACAAATCCTTGATAGACCCCTCCAGGCCTTCAAGCTGCGTGGTCAATTCCGAGTCGGGAGCATCCTCAGTCGGGTCGGTCGCCGTCACTTCAAGAGACGTGTGCCGATCGCGAACCCAGGTAATATCAGCCTGAGCGCGCTCGAGGTGGGTGACCGCAGCTTTCAGTTCCGCAAACATGCCACCCAGTCTTAGCAACAGGGCCCGCTTCTGGGACAGGTCCGCCAGACTCGCCCGAGCGCGGGGGTCAGGAAGAACTTGAAGGGGTTGAGAGTCCTCGGCCTCAGCCTCGCCCGCGCCCATGCGAACGCGCACATGGAAAAGACCGGGAACCACCGCGGGGCCTCCCGAACGCTCCAAGAGAGGCGTCTTGTCCGCATCCACACCAAGGCCATGGGACCGCAGGTTCCAAGTCAAACGGTTCAGGCCCGGAGTCGGATCAAACTTGATCCGCATCAGGACTTGGGCTTCGGCCCCATCAAGAATATCCAAGGTGCCCTTACCCTCAAAGCCTCCCTCGGGCTCGGTCAAACGAAATGAAATCAATGCCCCGCGCGAGCGATTCTTACCGCGGAACTCTTCGCTACCAGGAAAGCGAGACTCGCCGGTTTGCTTCACTTGATAAGCAATGGCTGGAGGCGGTTGCACGACCTGAACCGGTCCGTTCTCCCGGTCAGCGCCTGCAGCCCGCAGGGGGCGAATGTCGTCCACGATCCACGCGGCACGTCCGTGGGTGCCGATGACTAGATCATGATCTCGCGGATGCACCACGAGTGAACGCACGGGTACGGTGGGAAAACCCTTGCCCCACTTTGTCCAGGCAGCACCCCTATTGGACGAGACCCAAAGGCCTCCCTCCGTGCCAAGGAAAAGCAAATTTGGATCGATCGGATCTTCTTCCAAGGTGTGCGCATGCCCCACAACACCTTCGAGTGCCAAACGTTCAAAGTTCTCACCGCCGTCGTGGGTTACATACAAATGGGGAACGCGATCTCCCCGGCGGTGCCCATCAAGCACCACCCACGCGGTATCAACGGAGTGCTTGCCCGCCTCCACATGGGAAATCCAAGTGTTAGGGGCCACGCCCTCGAGCCGCTCCTCAAGACTCGTCCATTCTTGACCCCCATCCTGAGTTCGCCACAGACGGCCATCGTCGGTGCCAACCCACAAGAGGCCCGCCTCCAAATCACTGGGAGCAATCGCCAAGATCGTGCAGTGGTTTTCGGCAGCAGTCACGTCCCGGGACAAACCGCCGGACTCTGCCTGCCGTTGCCAGCGCGGGTCGTTACTGGTTAAGTCGGGGCTGATGATCTGCCAGGTACGCCCAAGGTCGGTGGAGCGGTGCACAAACTGACTGCCATACCAAAGAGCATTGGGCTCAAAGGGGTCCACCGCAATGCCCGCATTCCAGGCAAAGCGCAGTCTTGTATCGTCCGGACCATCGGGGCGAATCGCACAGCGCTCCCCCGTATCTGAATCCCAGCGATAGAGGGACCCGCCCTGGCTCATGCCATAGCCTCGCGTGGTTGATCCGGGCAGGGGAACACAGCCAAAGCCATCTCCAAAACCCACCTCGGTCCAATGGTGGTTACGAATTCCGCCGTTCTCCCAAACCGCCGAAGGCCCCTGCCAGGAACCGTTGTCCTGCATGCCCCCATAAACGTTGAAGGGCACGGCCATATCCACCGCAATGTGGTAGTACTGGGCGAGGGGTAAATTGCGTGCGAAACGCCAACTCTTGCCCCGGTCATGGGTGAAGGCAATCCCCCCATCGTTGCCGTTGATCATGCGCTGGGGATTGGTGGGGTCAATCCAAAGGGCGTGATGGTCCGGGTGAATCAAGTTGTAAGGAATCAGGGTTTCAAAATCCGCGCCGCCGTTGGTGGAAACCGTAGCGATGGTGTGCAGGCTATAGACACGCTCGGGATCTTTTGGGTCCACCCGAATGTCGCAGAAATAGAACGGCCTCGGGGCCACATCGGGCTTGGAGTTCACCGTGCGGAAACTGTTACCCCCGTCATCTGAGCGCAAGAGAACAGGGGTTTCGGCCTCAACGAGGGCATAGACCGTGTTCGGGTGAGATCGGCTCCAGGCTAGGCCTATGCGGCCCATGGGAGCTTCTGGCAATCCGTCATCCACGCCAAGCTCGCGCCAAGTCAGGCCCCCATCGTGGGTTGTAAAGAGACCCGAGCCTTCGCCGCCGCTTTCAAAGAAGTCCGGACTGCGGCGGTGGGACCACATGCCCGCCAACATGTGCTCGGGATTGCGCGGATCGGCGGCCAAGTCCGAGCAACCGGTTCGTGCATCAAAAAACAACTGGCGCTGCCAAGACTCTCCCCCATCGCTGGTGTGGTACACGCCGCGCTGTTCGCCGTCTGACCAGGTCGGGCCCAGCACTGCGACCCAAGCCGAATCGCGATCACGCGGATCGAGCAGGATTCGGTGGATTTTTTCAGACAGCTCCAACCCTAGGTGCCGCCAAGTGTTGCCCCCATCCAAGCTGCGGTACATCCCCGTGCCTACGGAAGATGAATTACGCGGGTTGCCCTCTCCGGTACCAATCCAAATCACATCGGGATCGGTGGGCCAGAGGGCGATGCTGCCAATCGAGCTGGACTCTTGATCCTCGAAGCGCGCTTGCCACGAGAGACCTCCGTTAGTGGTTTGCCAAAGACCGCCCGTGGCAGCGCCAACCCAAACGGTCAGCGGGTCCCCGGGAACACCCGCTAAGGATGCGACCCGACCGCTCATTCCAGCGGGACCGATCGCGCGCGGGGCGAGGACTTCAAGACTTTGGACAAGATCGCCGCCGGTGGGCAGGCACAGGGAAAGCAGTACGGGTAACAGCATGGGGAGGGTTGGGGTCGGGATAATGATCGACCACTCCGTAGGATTGCCTTATCAATCCAATCCGTGGGGCCCTGAAAGGGCTTTTTTCAGCATCCCTACACAAACCGCCCTACTCCCTAGATCCAACCACGGGGCCGCGCCGGCCCTATTATGCCCCCATGCGTTCCCTCCTCCCCCTTTTACTGTTGGTCGCCTGTGTTGCACCCAATGATTCCAGCCAACAAGGACCTCCAGAATTTAGGTCGCTCTTCAACGGCGTTGACCTCGAGGGTTGGGTCCCAGTAAACACAGCCCCATCCACCTGGGTTGTTCGCGACAACATGTTGCACTGCACGGGCAAGCCCACCGGCGAGCTGCGCACAGACCGCATGTACCAGAATTTCGTACTGGAACTCGAATGGCGCCACCTCGTACCGGGAGGCAACGCGGGAGTTTTTGTTTGGGCCGATGACATCACTTCCGTCGGTGTTCCATTTCACCGCAGCGTCGAGGTGCAAGTTCTCGACCACGCCTACGGCAACACTAGGGGTCACACAACCCACGGGGATATTTTCCCAATCCACGGCGCGGTCATGACCCCGATCAACGGTCGTGGCAGCAGCCGCGCCTTCCCAACGGAACTTCACTCCAAACCGAGCCCAGAGTGGAATCACTATTCGATCACCTGCATCGATGGTGCCATTTCCCTCAAGGTCAATGGCGTGATGGTTACCCAGGGCACTGACGCAAACCCTCGCATGGGTTACATCTGCCTGGAATCCGAAGGGGGTGAGGTGGACTACCGCAACCTGCAAATCAAGGAGCTCCCCGGAGGCATACTAGAGTGCGAACAGTCCGGAATTTTCGACCGGGGCTACAACACGATCTACACCGGCGTCAATCACAACGGCTGGGAAGGAGACCTGGATGAATGGCAGGTTCAAGACTGGCGCCTCGTACACAAGGCCTCCGCCGGCACGGCCACCATCATTCGCCAATTCGCCCTCGCAGACTTTGGCTTCCTGGCGGATGTTCACCTCAAGGATCAAGATTCGCGCGCCACCATTCGCTTGAGAGGCAACGACGCCACCCAATTAGAAATCGCCCTCGACGCGCCCCTCCTAGGCAAGCATCTGCACGAAGGCTGGAACCGCATCGAAGTCCTGCTCGAGGGCAACAGCCTCTGGATTACGGTCAACAGCCACACGTACCCCGAACCCAAAACGCTGAAGCCAGGGTTCAAACTGGGCCCCCTTTCAATCGAAGGCTCCGGAGAAGTGGCCCTCGCGAGCCTTTTTGTACGCTCGGTTGATGGGAAGCGGTAGGGGG
>CALEMP010000076.1 GCA_937910685.1 uncultured bacterium | reverse complement strand
GTTCGGCGGATGGGTATGCAGGTTTATGTAGGCCCTTTGGAGCTCTTACCCTCTTCTCCGGGGGGACATGGTCGACCAGGGGTACTTGCATGCGATGCTCCTGAGTTCAGCCACTCTGAATTTGGCCGGGAAGCGACATGAGCAATATGCCGGTCTCTCCCAGATGCGTTTCCTCGATCAGTGTTCAGACGACTTGGACAGTATCATTGCGGAGCTGCTCGATCAGGTTCGGAGGGAGCGCTTGCGGGTCTTCACACGTGATCGTTTGGTTATCAATCTCACCGGGGATGCGCAGGGCTTGGACGCGGCGCGCGTTGCACTGAAAGAATTGATCGATGCCCTGCCGGAAGGGGAGCAGGGTTCGACGCTGGCTTCTGGCGAACTTGGCAGGGATTGGGTTGGCCTGGCCCTCTCTAGCGAGGTGAGCTTTGTCGCTCGTTCGGCTACAGTTCCCGGCATGCTGGACCCGGTGGCTCCCAAGCTTGCCGTACTCGCGCAGATCATGAGCGATGGTTACTTCTACGAAGAGATCCGAGTGAAGGGCGGGGCATATGGTGGGTTCTGCACGTACCGTCCAATGAGCGGGACGTTCTCCCTGGGATCTTACCGCGATCCCAATCTCGCCAAAACCATAGACGTCTTTGATGGAATGATCGAAGCGGCAAAGGGCGCAGGTGTCCTGACCCATGCGACAATCCAGAAAGCCATCATCGGTTGTGTCGGATCCTTTGACGGGATCCTTGATCCTTGCAAGAAGGGCCAAGCCGCGTTGAGTCGCGACTTGATAGGTCTCACCGATGAAGACCGCAAGCGCTATCGGGATGCCCTTTTAGCGGTGGATTTGGATGGTGTCCTGAACGGTGCGTTGCCCGTGCTGGAAAAGGCGATGAAGACCGCGGCTACCGCTGTAGTGAGCTCCCGCGAGAAAATCGAGGAAGCCAACTCAATCCTGCCAATGGAATTTGAGATTCAACCGTTTGAATCACCCCGCTAGCAGTCGGTGGCGAAAGTGCTCTCACCGCCGACTTCTAAGGCATGCGCACACCGACGATCCTCACAATCGGTATCGACTCACCCTTTTTGGTAAGGACGGTGCCGAGCAGCAGATCTCCGAATTGAGGTGCCCGACCCAGCTGGGTGCGTGTTCGCCCTTCGCCCACCAAGCTCCAGTTGGCTTCGATCAGCTCGCCCGCGAGGGTCGGGCTACTAAAGAAGCCGTTCTCGATGGTGAACTGCTTCTCGACTTCAAGAGCGTGCTCTGCGTTCAGTTTGGAAAGGAAGTAGCGCGAGTAAGCCCACTCCCACTTCCACTTGCCCGGAAGTTGGCGTAGGGACTGGGAGAAGTACTCAGCTGCAGGTCGCTCTTGGTGCCCATCGCGTAAGAGTCGTAATCCTGCATAGAAGTAGGCTTCGCACATGAGGTCGTCGGGATCCTCACTCGCTTCCAATCGCCGAGCGAGCTCAAGTTTCGCCGCGTCCAGGAAGTCTTCCGGAGTTCCCTCGCCCAACATGAAGTGACCTAGCCGCAAGTCCCAAGCTCCAAAGGTGCTGGGTGCCGCACTCATGAAGTCCCGCAGTTCAGTCTCCGCTTCGGGCGAAGATTCGGAGGTTGCGAGGATAAGCCACCATAGCCGCGTGTACAAACCAGGGTCCTGCTCCAGCTGAATGGCTCGCTGCAAGCCATCGGTGGCTGCTGAGTGATCGCCGAGTAAACCATCGATGTAGGCGATCAACGCGTAGGCTTGATGGTCCTCCGGGAACAACTCCACGGCTCGCGTGTAGTCCAGCTTGGCCGAGTCTAAATCCCATTCGCGTTCGTGGCTTTCAGCCATGGCGATGTGAAGGGGCCAGGCGTTGTTGGAGAACTCCGTGTGGAAACTGTCGATAGCAGTTCGTGCTGTTTCGAATTGCCGGGCTTGCATCAACGTCTCACTGCGCCAGAAGAGAGCTTGAAAGCGCATTTTGCTCAGTGCATCAGAATCACCAAAATCCCGGAGTTGAGCCTCGGAGTTGGTGATTGCCAAGTCAAAATCCACCAAGGCCAAACGGGGTTGGCCAGAGGCGCAATACGCGACACCTCGGGCATAAGCCGCCCATGGGTCGGATGGATTCAGTTGCAAGCCATGGGTCAGGGTGGTGATCGCCATGTCCTGCAGCTCCTGAGCTTCCGCGTGCAGTCCCCGCGATTTGCGATCCTCTCCCATCAGGGAACACGCATGACCCAGGGCCCAAAGTCCGCCCAGGTGATCCGGTTCGAGCACTGTCGCGGCTTCGAGCAAGTGAATGGCCACCAACGTGTCGCGTCCACTCACTTCACTGAGTGAGGCGCGATGCTCTCCAGAGTACTCGGGCAAGAATAGCCACGCCTCTTGAACGAGTGCATCAGCGTCAGGTCGGGTGTCCTGGGGGCTAGCGAGAAGGGTAGCGGCGGCAAGGATTGTCAAGGAGATGTTCGGCATGCCGTAGACCATACCCCAACCGAATGTGGCCATGCAAAGTTGTCCGTCGAAGGGGGTCTAAACTGGCTTCGTTGGTAGGAGCAGGTGGCTCGGCGGAAAGCCGTTTGCCGTGGTTGGCAGCCAAGTGTCTTGTAGCTTCACTGAACACGTAAGAGTCGGGTGACATCCGCAGGTGCGCACTAACTCGGTGATCCGCGGACGTAGGATTGGTCCCTGCCCGCCAACTCCTACCCATGCTGCATTACCGTATGAATTCTCCGCTTCGTGGCCTCTTCGGATTTACTGTCTCGCTGCTCCTTTGTAGCTTCGCTACTACACCAATCACTGCCGAGTTACCCTCGGTGCAAGTACTCATCACGCTTGAACCGGATCCCCCTCCCCAGGCCGAGTTTGAGTTTGAGGGGTGCTAACGAGAAGCAAGAACGC
>CALEMP010000075.1 GCA_937910685.1 uncultured bacterium | reverse complement strand
CCTCAGAACCGCAGGGACCAGGAGAGCTTGAGCGACAGGGCTTGCTCTCGGCGCTCGAAGGAATCCAGGCCGTACTTGGTCCAGCCGCCCTGCCCCACCAGGAACAGGTTTTGGCCCGGGGAGCGAATCCACCGTACGCGACTCTGGAACCCCAGGTCTTCGCTGTCCGTGTCGTACTGGAGTAGGTTCTTCCAGGAGAGGTTCGGCGTGAAGGAAAAGTCCAGGTCCAAAGAGGCCGCCTGGGCTCGGAACTCTCCACCCGGGACGCTTCCACTGGCATCGCTCCAGGAAAGACCCACCCGGTAGTTCGGCCCGGGAATCACCATGGGAGTCACGCGCCAGCGCACCATGTGGCCCCCAAAGAAGTCGCCCCACTCCAGCTCGACCTCGCCCGAGTAATCCCGCCGATCGCTGCTCTCCAGGCTTAGGAAGTGGCGCGTCATCTCGTAGCGCCCCGGCGCAACCGGAACACCGTCGGTCAGATCGTAGGCTTCACTGATGTTCTCCACGATCTGGTGCACTTCGTACTCAAGCTCGTCTTCGCTTTGGAATTCCAATCCAAGGGGCTGGATGGGCAAGGTCCAACTGTCTTCGGTACCCTCAAGATCCTGGGTTGCGTCAATGGCCACGCTAGCATTCACGCTGCGTAGCATGCCGTCCTCCCCAAGTTGTTTACGGAAATTAGATTCCCAGCCCATGTCTAAAATTCCCGTGCGCCGAACGAAACCCAAGGCCGGATCAAAATCCTTGTCGACCTGGTTGACTTGCAGTTCGTGACGCCACTCCCTCGTGCGCAAGGTGCCCTCCAGGCCAAAGGCACCCCCACGAGTAGCCTCTTCGCCCTGCTCCTTGTTTTCACTGAAGAGCCCATAGGCCCAGAGCGCAGCTGGGCGCCCTTCCCCCAGGAACTCACCATCGGACAATCGCATGTCCAATCCCAGGGTGGTGGATGTTCCGCGGGCATCCGCTAGGCCGTGGGTGGCAATCACCCCCACTAGGCCTTCCTCCCCCATGCGCCGGGTCACCCGCGCCACGGAAAAGTTCTTTTGCGGAACGTCAGAGCCCTCGCCCCAGTCTTCCACCAGCACATCAAGCAACCCCACGTTCCAATCACCCAAGCGCGCGGAGTACTTGGCACCCGCGGTGATCGGTACAGGTTGACCATCACTGCTCCGGCCAACGGTGCGCGAGAAGAAAGGCACGAGCCCTCTGCGATTCCCCGGGGCACCAAACTCAAAGATGCCCGCATCCTCCAGGAAGAAGCCGCGTTTTTCAGGGAAGAACAAGGGAAAGCGGGTCAGGTTGATGCGTCGCTCGTCGACCTCGGTCTCGGCAAAGTCGGTGGCCAAGGTGACCCGCAAATTGGATTCGGGAGTCGGGCGCAGGGACACGTCGCCTCCCATGGCAAGGGACCCGTTGGTGGTATGGCCCCCTGCTCGGTAGGGCACCATCAAATCCCCGCGCAGGTAGGGAACCACTTCTAGGCCCAGCCCCTGATCCAGATTCTGCAAGCCCCCAAGGACTCCACCGGCGGTGAGCAGAAAGAAGCGATTGCCCTCATAGGCTCCGGACCAGCGGGACTCTTCCCCGTTCGCAACCCGCTTGCGCCGCAGATTAAAACCCCAGCTGGAGTTTTCGGAATCAAAGGCCAGGGTTTGGAAGGGTATGGCAATCTCCGCCTCCCAGCCGCGCTCGGTGACCCGCGACTTGGCGTCCCACACCCCATCCCAGCGTTTGTTGAACCCTCGCCCGCCACTCGTGATCAAAGCGTCCCCCCTGGAGCCACCGGCCGTGATCTGAAACCAATAGGCGGATTGTTGGTCACGAAATGTGTCAAACCACATCTCGACCACATCATCAAAGCGCACAAAGGCATCCCGATCCATTTGCCGAGCGCGCACCTGGTCGGGCTCATCTAGGCAAACAATGCCCACGTGCAGGGTCGTTCCATCCTGAAGGAAATAGACCTGGGTTTGATGGGATGGCGCGACTCCTTCCACGGGGCGCACCTGAGTCAGGGATCCAAGCATTCCCGCGGGGGCCCATTCATCGGGATCCACGCGACCATCGAGCTTCATCTGGTGCCCTTGCGGAACCCGGGGCGCATGGGCTCGGCTGCGGTCCTCAGGCACCCCATCCTGCGTCAAGGCCGGGGCGCAGGGCAGGGACGCGAGGGCTAGGGTCAGAATGGAAGAGGGATACATTCGATTCATGGGACGTCAGCCTAGGCCGCTGGTTCGATCTTCGGTTCTCCCATTTCTCGCTGAGCTCGCAGAAGCCAAGCAGCGCCGGACAACACCGTTAGGAAAGACAGCACCCCGAGTATGGCGGAGAGGCTTATGCCCTGATCATAGGCAAACCCAACCAGTCCGCCCATCAGGCTGAAACTTAAGGTCAACCCCAGGCTTTCGGTGCTCTGCACCCGCCCTCGCCAGCGATCGTCAACTCCCCGCTGCCAGAGAGTCGTGGACCCCACCCAAATCGTGCTGCCCCCCGTGTGGGCCAGGGCTACAAAACAGATGATCCAGGTGGGACTCACGGAGAGAGCCACTAGGCAGTAGCCGATGCCCGCCACCAAAAATCCAGCGGCGGTTGAGGAGCGCAGACCCCCATCCGTGGAACCCATCCATCGTCGGGCCAAGATCGGCCCCACCCCCGTGCCCAACCCGCGGGCGGCATAGAGCAGGGAAATGGAGAGTCCCGCCCCGGCCAGGGTCGTTTCGGTGGACATCTCGCAACCCAACAGCGACAGGCAAACCAGGTAGCCACCGGCGACTCCCCAATGCCACTTGGCGCTCACGCCGGAAGTCACCCGTCGCTCCCGTAGGTGCTGCCAAGCCTCGCGCAATTCGCTCAACAACAACACGCGCTTGAGGCTGAATTTGTCCGGCTGGGGCGGCGGCGCGGGCAAGCGCAGGGTAAGCAGCATGCAAGCAGAAACCAGGTAGGTTCCCGCGTCGATCAAAAACACAGTGCGCACGCCAGTCACCGCCAAGAGGATTCCACCGAGCACCGCGCCCAGGGTCAGCATGACGCTCCAGGTCACTGCGGTCAATCCATAGGCCATGTGCAAGTCTTCACGCCGGACCAAGTTCGGTACGGTTGCGGAATGTGCCGCATCGTAAAAAGGCCCCAGGGCCATCTGCAGGAACAGCAGCCCATAGAGCCAGGGCAACTCGCCGGGCTCGTCGATGGTCAACAGCCCGAGCACTACGAGGGCGCGCAGAAGATCCGAGGCGATCATTGTTCCCTTGCGTGAAACCCGATCGGCGATCGAACCTGCCAGGGGTCCCAGCAGGGCCGATGGCAATAGCCGCAGGGCAAGCTCCCCGGCGAACAAAGCCCCCGTGGCTCCAACGGCAGATGGTCCTGCCAAATGGGCAATCAAGGCCAACACCGCCATGCGGTTGAGCCAATCCCCCGCCTGGGTCACTACCTGGGCCAACCACAGCCGGCGGAAGGCTGGGTTGCGTTTCAGGACTTGATACAAGCCTTGTCTCTCGTGGGGTTAGGCGGACGCGCCCGTGGGCAAGCAAGCGCCAATGCGCTCGAGAGCCAGATTAATTTCGTCCGCCGTGACCACCATGGACATGCGGAAGCGCACCGACTCTTCGCCACTCGCGAGGGCCAGAATCTTGTTGTCCATCAAGTTGGACAGGAGCGCATCGCGGGAGGCATTGTTTTCGCAAGTGAAGGCCACCAGGGTACCCACCCCGCGCACGTTGCTGATTCCGGAGCGCTCCTTGGCCAGGTCGCGCAGGCCCTGGACAAACTGCTTGCCCCGTTCAGCTGCGTTCTCGTGCAGATTTTCATCTAGGATGATCTCGATGATGCGCTTGGCACGCACCATGTCCACCAGGTTCGCACCCCAGGTGGAGTTGATACGCGAACTGCGCACGAACACATTCTCGGGAACCTCGTCCACGCGGCTGCTGGCGTAGATGCCGCAAACCTGGGTCTTCTTGCCAAAGGCCACGACGTCCGGGGCCACGCCGTACTGCTGCCACATCCAAGGGGTGCCACTTCCGAAGAAGCCCACCTGGACTTCGTCGAACATAAGGAGCGCCTCGTGCTTGTCTGCGTACTTGCGCAGGGCTTGGAAGAACTCAGGACGGAAGTGGTTGTCGCCGCCCTCACCCTGCATGGTCTCGATCAAGATGCCAGCGATGCGGTTCGGGTACTTTTCGAAGGCCGCTTCGATTTCCTTGCAGGCGCGAGCCTCTTCTGCCTCGATGTCATTACAGATGTTGCCGTCCGGCCCGAATTCAATGGCGGGGTTGTGCACCCGGGGCCAGTCAAACTTGGGGAACAGGGCGATCTTGTCGGGCACCGTGTTGGTCAGGCTCATGGTGTAGCCCGAGCGCCCGTGGAAGGCCGCGTTGAAGTGCAGAATGACCAGGTCGTTGCCGTCATTGACCTGATCGATGCCTACCTTCTGGGCTTTCCAATCAAATGCCACCTTAAGGGCGTTCTCCACAGCGAGGGCGCCACCATCGATCCAGAAGTGGTGCGGGAAGCCCTCGGGGGTCACGCGGGTGGCAAAGGTCTCGACGAAGTCCGCCATCTGAGAGGTGTAGAGATCCGAGTTGGCCGGCTTGTTCAGGGCCGCGAGCTCGAGCTCCGCACGGAATTTCTCGTCCTTCATCCCGGGGTGGTTGTAGCCGATGGCCCAGGAAGCAAAGCATGTGAAGAAGTCCAGGAACTCCTCGCCTGTGCGGGAATCGTAGATCCAGGACCCGTGGGACCGCTCGAGGTCCATGACGAAGGGCAAGCCATCCGCCAGCTGGTGGCGGCCAAGGGTCTCGTGAACACTGTTGGGGGAAATCATCTGTGAGTCTGGTTCGGGATTCTGGATCGGGCAACGGCTAGGGGCAACAGCTCTTTCGAGCCTGTCCGCCAACGACCCACTGTAGCCCAGTAGGGCCCCCTAGAACCACCCCCGAGGGCGACCCGTGAACCCCAGCAGGGAGCCCCAGAACTGCCCTGGAGCCTTGGAGGGCCCGCCCGCTCACGCCAAACCAAAGCCGGACCTCCAAGGGAGCACCCAACTGGAGCACCCAACTGGAGCACCCAACTGGAGCACCCAACTGGA
>CALEMP010000074.1 GCA_937910685.1 uncultured bacterium | reverse complement strand
GCAGTCCCCATAGAAGTTCTCTTCCTCGGGCAAGGTCAACTTGAGCATGATGTTCCCGAACAGGATCGCGCCAAGGACGCGTTCGCCGTTGAAAGAGGAGCTGGTGATAATTCGCACTTCCAACAAGACTGTCATACCCTGCAGCCGAGGAAAGTCCTATTTTAAGAGGCTCAGCCGGGGACAGCGGAGAGCTGCCCCCTAAGTACGGTCGAGGCCTCACGAGGGCACTCAATCCGCCCTAGCCCCTTCGTCTCGACCCAAAAGCGCCCAATCCCATGCTCCAACTCATCCGATCGAGGCGTCTGTTGGCCATCGGTATTGGCCTATTCTGTCTGCAAAGTTGCCTCACGCCGGTTCCATTCCACCAACGTGGGGCCCTGAGCGATTCCACCATGACTAGTTGGAGCGATCCCCTCGAATTCCACTGGATGGGCAAGGTGGTTCACTCCATGGAAGGCGGCGTCGGCGATGTGGGCACCAACGGAGGTGGCGGATGCGGCTGTTACTGACCTGTTGCGCCTTCTTGGTCCTGAGCGGTGCAGCTCTCGGCCAAGAGGACCCTGCCCCGGGAACCAGGTCGCTTTGGACCCAACTTGGGGTCTACAACCATGCGGATGATGGGGACGGCAACCCCTTTCTCGACGAAAGTTTGACGGTTGTGGAGCCGATTTTTCTTTGGGACCACCAGGTCTCCGAAGACTGGGGTTACTCAATCGAGTTTGACTATGACTATGTGTCAAGCGCCTCTATTGAGCGCTTGAGCAAATTCCCAGAGCAATCTGGTGCCAGCGCGGACAACTACATCGGGCTCAAATACTCCTCGCGACACCGCTGGAATGATGCTGAGAAATTCAGTTGGAACCTCGGAGCTAACGGCGAGTACGACTACTTTTCCGTGGGTGGCGGGGTGGCCTATGAATCCAGAGACCCCGAGACCGGCGGCAGTGATACCTGGACTTTGAACAGTTACTTTGACTCGGTCGATATCATTCGTTTCAACGGCAAGGGCGAGGGGAATGACCAGCGCCTCTCCGTAACCGGCAATTGGTCCCATTCGCAACCAATCACTCCCCTTTGGACCGGAACCCTCTCGGCCCTAGTTTCCGCCCAGAGCGGTTTCTTGGAAACGCCCTACAACGCAGTCGTTCTTGAGGACAGCAGCTTCCCCAACAACCCCAACCTGGACAACAATGCCCAGGGCATTGAATTCAGCGAGGAATTACCGGATTCGCGACTCAAGGCCTCGATCAAACTGACTGGCCGACGATCCCTGGGCGCGGGCTTAGCCTTTGAGCTCAGCGGGCGCGCCTACAGCGATGACTGGGGCATCACGGCCTTTTCTACCGAGCCCCGCATCCAGTGGCAAGTGCGTGAGGACCTACGCTTGCGTCTACGCTATCGGTACTACAACCAACCCGAGGCCGACTTCTATTCCGAGCATTTTATGGGCACGGTGGCAGGCGACCTTCCCAAGTTCTACACCCAGGATTCAGACCTGGGAGCCTTTGACGCTCACACTCTCGGCGTTCGTGCAGACTGGCTCACCGAAGGCCTGCCCAACTGGAGCCTCGATTTCAACTATACTGTACGCGGAGACGGCTTGAACTACCTCGCCACTTCCATTGGATATCGTAGGAGTTTTTGATGATTCGTTTCGCCCTCATATTTGGCTTTCCCCTTCTTGCGTGCGCCAGCACCCAAGAGGTCACCGCCCCCACAATTCTGCCCCAGACCGAGTGGACCCAAACCGATTACAACGGAAAGTCCCACGACTTAGGTGCCGCCATGAATGGCAGCAATCCGGTGGTGCTGGTTTTCTGGCAAACCTGGTGCTTGTCTTGCTTGCACGAGGCGCCTCTCTTGACCGCGGTTGCGGCGGAACACCCTGAGCTTATGTTCCTTGGGGTGGTTTCGGGTGACGATGACACTGTGGACGCCATGGAGGTCCGGCGAGTCGCTAGTAAGATAGGGATTTCTTACCCTCAGATCCTCGACCAGGACCTGAGCTTGACTCACGCCCTCCGAATTCAAGGGTCCCCTACCATTGTTGTTCTGGGAAAGGACGGTCGCATCCTAGAGCGCTCCCACAATGCTGACCTGGCCTGGTCCACCTTCGCCCCATGAGGCACCTCCAGCAGATCTTGCTGGTGATTGGGCTCGCTTCCCTGTTGGGAGCGAGCGCCACAACGACGATTCAACAGGGTCAAGCCCCCAAGCCTGTGCTCTCCACTCGGCGCGGCACGGTCATGGGTACCTCCATGCTGCTGGAGATCGTGGCCCCCGCGTCTTTTCCAGCAGAAGCCGCCCTTGACGCCGCCGAGGCTGAGCTGCGGCGCGTGGAAGATGTGATGACCACCTGGCGCGATTCGCCCCTGATGCGGCTGAACGCCGAGGCGGGTAAGGGGCCGCAGAGAGTCTCTGAGGAACTGGCAACTCTGATTCATCGGTCTCTCTTGGTAGCAAAATTGACCGACGGCGCCTTTGACCCCACTTGGAAAGCGGTGGGATCTCTGTGGGACTTTCAAGCCAGCGAACCAGTCGTGCCCACCACCGACCAACTGCGTAAGGCACTTCGCTTCGTGGATTCCAGTCGGGTGCAAGTGGACCTCAAAGCCCTGACCGTCACCCTTCCCCCAGGCTTTCACGTGGGCCTCGGTGGCATCGCCAAGGGGTATGGGGTGGATCGAGCCATGACCGTTCTGCGGAAGCTGGGGGTTCAGCATGCACTCGTAGATGCGGGGGGGGACCTGAAGGCCATGGGTCGCAAGCTGGACAAGATCTGGCAGATCGCGATTCGCCATCCTCGGGATCGCAAGCGTGTGTTAGCAATGATCCCCGTCTCCAACCGCTGCGTATTGACCTCTGGAGACTACGAACGGTTCTTCGAGATCGATGGCAAACGCTATCACCACATTTTGGATCCGCGCACGGGCATGCCATCGATGGGTTGCATGAGCGCAACGATCGTGGGTCCCGATGCGGCGACTTGCGATGCCCTGGCCACGGCCCTTTGCATATTATCGCCGAAGGAAGGGCTGGCTCTTGTAGCTCAGAACTCTGACTACGAAGCGCTCTTAGTCGGGATGGATGGTGCCGTCCATACAAGCAAGGGTTTGACTCCTAACCTTTCCAAGGACTAGCCGGAGTTCGCGTCTCTACCTGGTTCAGACATGGTGAAGCGCGGTCAAGCTGAGACCAGCTCCTTACCGTAAACATGGAGTGGACTTCCAGGCCTTATGGGACAGCCGCCCTGGGGCAGCCCCTCTGGCTGCCCCTGGCCAAGACCTAGGACTCCTTAAGTGCGCGAAGCATCAAAGATGCTCTGGATCGATGTGTCCAGCATCCCGTTGAACTCGCCATCGGATTGCTTGGCGGATAGCCCTTCGGAAAGGGCGCGACTGAAGCTCGCAATCATGTTGTTGTTCAACGCCAACCTACGGTTGGCTTCGTCGCGGGAATAGCCACCGGAAAGAGCCACGACGCGCACCACATTGTTGTGGGCGATGCAGTCCCCATAGAAGTTCTCTTCCTCGGGCAAGGTCAACTTGAGCATGATGTTCTGGCCAGGCTCAAGCTTGTTGATCTGCTCCATCAGCTGGGTACGCAGGGTGGATTCCGCAGCCGCCTTGGTGGGCGAATTGATGTCCACCTCCGGCTCAAGGATCGGGACCAAACCGGCAGCGATGATTTGCTTGCCCACTTCAAACTGCTGGGCGACGATGGCGGCGATGCCCTCGGCGTTGTCGTTCTTGATCACAGAGCGCATCTTGGTCCCAAAGACCGATTTGCCCTTGGCGCGAGCCAAGAGATCATCGAGATCCGGCATAGGCTTCATGAGCTGAACTCCATTGGCCTCGTCGGCCAGGCCCTTGTCCACCTTCAGGAAGGGCACTACCTGCTTTTCATCCCAAAGGAACTGGGCCGAGCCCTTGCCATTGATGGTGCGATCCATTGTGTTCTCAAACAGAATCGCGCCGAGGATACGCTCGCCATTGAAGGACGGGCTGGTGACGATGCGTGTGCGCATCTCGTGCACCTTGGCATACATGGCTTCGTCGCCGGAGTACTCGGACTCCTCTACCCCATAGGCCAGGAGCGCCTTGGGGGTGCTTCCGCCACTTTGGTCGAGGGCTGCGATGAATCCGTCCTGGGACTTGGTCTTTTCTAACTGCTGGTCGAAACTCATGGAGTGCTAGGCTTGTGGGTGGTCGTTTCAGCGCCACGTCTGAACATTCAGGGGCGGTGATGGGTGAGAATAGGACTCTTCGGCCCGGTATGCACAATCCATGAGCGAAGAGTTGTGAACCTGCGGCCACTCGGGGGGATTCAGGACCCCTAGGCGGTCTAGCCCGGCGCGGGGTGCGGCCGGGAGCGGCTCCAAGGTGCTATCCTGACCTCAGCCATGAGTCCGCCCCCGCCCAGCCCCCCAAAAGGAACCGCCGAGGCGTGGTGTTGGGACTTGATCCTAGGCGACTCCTGGGAGGCCAAAACCCGGCCCCCTCGCCTGCCAGATCTGGCCGATGATGCTTGCTGGGAATCCGATGCCGAGCCCCGTCGGATCGAGGCCCCTGGACGTCCCGCGTGCCTGCGCATTGAGACCCGCAGCATGAAGACTCCCCCCATGGGGGCCCTCGTGCAACCCAAACCACGGGCCCAATTGATGCACACGTTCTTGCATCACGAGTTGCAAGCGGCCGAGCTCTTTGCCTGGGCAGTCCTGGCCTTTCCCGATTCCCCCCGGGAATTCCGCTCGGGCCTTCTGAGGCTTGCGATGGAAGAACTGATGCACCTCGGGCTCTACGAGGGACACCTGATCAGCTTGGAGCACAAGGTTGGCGATTTTCCCGTGCGTGATTGGTTTTGGCAGCGCCTGAAAAACTGCCCCTCGCCCCTCGCATTTGTTTCCTTGCAAGGCCTAGGTCTTGAGGGCGCGAACCTGGATCACAGCGCCCGTTTTGCCAGAGCATTCCGAGACGCTGGTGATGAGAAGGGCGCGGCGATCCTGGACCGCGTCTGCAAAGACGAAGAGAGTCACGTGGACTTTTCGCGGCGCTGGTTCGAGACCTTGAGCGGCGCTCCGATGACTTTTGAGGCCTGGGAAAAAGCCCTACCGGATTTGATCACCCCGGGACTTTTCCGCGGCAGACCTATCAATCGCGCAGGACGCCTGGGCGCGGGCTTCGACCCTGAGTTCATCGATGCCCTCGAGCGTGCCCCTTCCGCGACCCTACCGCGCAAGGAGCGCCTGCGACCATGAGTTCCGCACCCTGTGTTTGGGTTCTGAACCTCGATGCTGAAACAGAGCTGGAGACCCTTGGCAACTACACGCCATCGGCGGCCTTGTTGCGGGTGGTGGAAATCCAACAACAACCCCTAATCCGGTCCTTGCTGGACCCAGGGGACATTTTACTCAACCACTCCAACGTGGATCAATTTGCCAAGAACCGTGATCTAGAAGGGCTTGTGGGCTGCGCCTGGTCCCCCACTCCTGGAGCTCTCCGCATGCTCGCGGCAGTCGGCGCTATCCCGGACTCGGCTCCTTCAGTCGAGATTCTGCGGGCCATCAATGCCCGACCCTTTGCCGCGGAAGTGCGCAAAGACCTCATCCACGATAGCTTCGTCAAACATCTCGCGAGCAACCTTGAAGAAGTTCTCTCGGTCATTGCTCGACCTGGCGTGGACAACTGGTTGCTACGCCGTTCTTTTGGTGCGGCTGGTCGTGGTCGACGCAAGATCGCTGCAGGCAAACCGACGGCCCCTGAACGCTCCTGGATCGAAGCAAGCCTGCGCAATGGGCCCTTGATCATCGAGCCGTGGGTCGAAGTGGTTCGCGAATTCACCCGCTCGGGTTGGGTGAGCTCCAAGGGAGATGTCACCCTGGCGCCTCCGTGCTTGCAAGAAACCAAATCCTGTGGTGCCTGGCTGAGATCCCAAGCCGCTCCTGCTGATGCACTCCCACGGGCCCTGGACGATCGCTTGCAGGAGGCCTTTGAACAGGCTGGCCGCGCGATCGCAAAGGCTGGCTACCAAGGCCCCTTTGGAGTGGATAGCTACTTGCACAAGGCCGCTGGCGGCAGGCTCGCTTTGAATGCGCTCAGCGAAATCAACGGGCGCTACACCATGGATTGGGCCCAGACGCGGATCACAGATCCAAGTCGCAGCCCAGCTTGATCCGGCCTAGATAGCTGGACCGGGAAAGGTCAGAAGGGGTAGCTCGCTGGGCTTGCCCAAGGAGCTGAGGCCCCCCTTGACGATTCCCCTTGGGGCTCGGGCGGGCCATGACTAGGAACGCTGGGCGGACACCCAGCCCGGGACGACGAATCCACCTGAAATGGCCCTAGGAACCACCACAGGGGGATCAGGGATCGCATCTAGGGCAACCGGTTTCTCGTTTCGCCATCTTAGGCCCTCGCTGATCTCGCCCAGATCCCAAGTCACACCAAGACTAAAACCACCCAGCACCTCCCAAGCGGTATATATGGGTGCGCCTAAATGGCCTTGAGCTCAGCGCCAGGGACATTATTTCCAGTACGACAAATTTCACATGATTCAACGAGCCGTCACCCCCGATCGCCGCAACGTGCTGGGGCAGGCCCTTGAGTCCTGCTCCAAAGATCCCATGACCGGGTTCTTTCGCGACGGTTGCTGTCGAACAGACGAAAACGATATGGGCTCCCACACGGTTTGCATACGCGTATCCGCCGAGTTCCTCGTTTTCTCAGCCCGCGTGGGCAACAACCTGTCGACCCCCATGCCCGAGTACGGCTTTGATGGCCTCAAGCCCGGTGACCAGTGGTGCCTCTGCGCCGAACGTTGGCAAGAGGCCTTTGTGCACGGCGCCGCGCCACCGGTGGTCTTAGGGGCAACCCATGAGCGAGCCCTAGAAGTCATCACGCTGGAAGATCTTCGGGCGCATGCGTTCGAGGGCTGAAGTGCCCATGGGTCATCACGCTTAGGCCTCTAAGGGCTCTGCTGTTCACAACCCTAGGAGGTTTTCTAGGTTCCCAGCGCCGGATTCCCAGCGCCGGCAACTTAGCCCTGCCCTACGGTCCAGCTTCCGCCTGAATAGACCACTTCTCCATCAAAGCTAAGGGCATCGGCCACGACAAAGACATCCACATGGTGCCTGACGTGCTTTTTCTTGATGCCGGGCTTCTTGTACACATGGTGCTTGGCGCCCATGGATAGGTGCACGCCGCACATACGCTCGTAGCTGCCGATGTCGGCGACGATGCGCTCGCGGGTGAAGGCGCGGTTGAGGCCCATGCCAAATTCGCGCACTAGGACCTCGCCTTGTTCGTCCGCACGGATGTTGTCGAGCACCACATCGAACTCGGGGGTCGAGTCTTCCGTGCCGATGATGCGGCCTTTTTCGATCACAAGCGTGATGGGCACCGGTGGTTGATCCACCTGGAAGTCTCTGTTCCCAAAGGCATGAATGCGGACTCGGCCGTTCAGATCTTCGAGGCACTTGGCCTCGGTAACAACCTCACCAATGGGGTACTGGCCCCCCACATTCTTCATTTTCGCATAGTCGCCCACATTGAGCATGGCCTTTTCAAATCCATCTCCAAAAACCAACTTCTCCCCATCCCCCTCGATCACGCCCTCCTTGGCTTGATCGATGCGCTGCGCGAGAGCTCGCCCCACGCCGCGAAAGTAATTGGGGTCATATGCGAGGGAGTCCACATAGGTCTCCACCGCGGATTCCGTCATACGCCCAAGGTGCGGGTGCTCGATGACCTTCAGATCCCGCCGAAACAACTCGATGCGCAGACGGAAATCATCCATGCGAAAGCGCGTGGTCTGAATCAGCACGACCAGATCCCCCCCTGTCAGTTCCTTGAACCGGTCGAGGATCTGATTGGAGTCGATGGTGTCATAGTCGAGGATATTGGCCTTGGGCAAGCAACGCTTATAGGCCTCTGCCAGCCCAATACTGAGGTCGGATTGGCGGTCATAGACAACCACGGCGGGATCGTCCGGGCCGTGCATAACCGCATGGGCCAGAATCTCACTCACATTCCGCTCAGCGCTGTCTAGGGTCGAAGGTTCCATCGCAGACCATGGTAAGAGGGCGCCGGTTTGCTTGGCAAGTGTTCAGCCCAGGTCGCGCGGGGTAAATCGAGGGCCCCGGGCACTTCGGAACGCACCCCCAGCCCGGCAAACTGCGTATCTTAGGCCAGCGATCCTCAGCCCACCGGCGGGGCCAAACCCAACGAATCCATGACGGAAGCACAGCACTTTTCACTCGACGGCCAGCACGGCATCGTCACTGGGGGCGCGCGGGGCATCGGCTTCGCCATTGCCCAACGCTTGATCGAGGCAGGGGCCAGTGTGACCATCGCCGACCAGGACAGCGACGCGGTGCAACAGTCGGTCCAAGATCTGGGATCGGCCGCCCGTGGTTGTGTCCTGGATGTGACCGATGAAGAGCAGGTCACGGCTATGGTGCAGGGGGCGCACGGGGCTCATGGACGCATGGACCTCTTGGTCTGCTCCGCCGGCATAGTTGGCCGCAACGCATTTGCTTGGGAAACGAGCGCCGAGGAATGGCGGCGTGTGTTGGAGGTCAACTTGACCGGCGTTTGGCTTTGCAATCGTGCGGCCCTTGAGCCCATGCGCGCAGCCAACTATGGACGAATCGTCAACATCGCTTCGATTGCCGGCAAGGAGGGCAATCCAAAACTGGGGCCTTACTCGGCATCCAAGGCCGGCGTGATCGGCATGACCAAGTCCTTAGCCAAGGAAGTGGCCGACACCGGCATCCGCATTCACTCGATCGCACCGGCAGTGATTCAAACCCCCATGCTAAGCCAGGTGAACCAAGAGACCATTGACTACATGGTCTCGAAGATTCCCGTTGGGCGCACGGGCACACCACAAGAGGTCTCTGCCCTGGTGCACTACCTCTGTAGCCCGGAATGCTCCTTCACCACCGGTTCTTGCCACGATATCTCTGGCGGCCGGGCGACTTACTGAATTCCTAGTCCCAGTATTATCATGCGACGAATTTCGATTGGATCTTGGGCCTATACGATTGGCCCCTATGCGGATAAGCCCGTGGATTTTGAGACTGTCTGTTTCCGGCTCAAGGAGCTCGGCTTTGACGGGGTAGAGCTCGGTGCTTTTACGCCGCACCCAAGCCCCGACGACCACCCGGACCCGGACTCGCGCGCGGCCCTGCGAGAAAAACTTGGGTCCCTGGGCTTGGGCGTTAGCGGTCTTGCGGCAAACCTGTGGGATGAGCACCTGATCGACTCACCAAACCATGACTCGTGGCTCAAAGAGTTCACCCGCAACTGCCAATTCGCCCTGGATCTGGGCATTCAAGGTGTGCGCGTGGACACGGTGGGTGGACCGCAATTGGTGCAACAAGTAGGTGCCGAGCGAGCCCTGCAGCGAGTGACCAGCGCATTCAAGGATGCTGCGCGCGTGGCCGACGACCACGGGTTGTATGTGACCTGGGAATTCGAGCCCGGCTTTGCCTTCAACAAGCCCACGGAAATTCTGCGCGTACTCGATGGGGTGCCTAACGAGAACTTTGGCGTGCTGTATGACACCAGCCACGGCCACATGTGTGCGGTCGTAGGCGCGCGACACAATGACAGCCCCGAAATTCTTGCCGGTGGCCAAATCGAACTGATCGACCGCCTTGACGGGCGCATCAATCACATCCATCTGATCGACTCGGATAACTCTTGCCACAAGGATGCCAAGGGCGAGGACGAGACCTCCATGCACCTGCCCTTTGGTGAAGGGGTGGTGGACTTTGAGCCGCTGATGAAGCGCCTTAAGCGCGTGGATCCGGGTCACGATTGGTGGACCATTGATCTGTGCTTTTGGCCCGATGCCTGGGATGCCACGGCCGCCTGCAAGGAGTGGGTGGACGGTCAGAACGAGGATCGAGCATGACCAAGACCCTCAATGTGGCCATGTTGGGTTACGGCTTCATGGGCAAGGCACACTCGAACGCCTACGCAAAGGTAGCCCACTTTTTCCCAGAGCTTGAAACACGCCCCAAGCTGCAAGTTCTTTGCGGTCGCGACAAAGCCAAGGCCGAGGCTTTTGCAAAAGTCTGGGGATATGAATCTGTTGAAACCGACTGGCGGCGGGTCATCGAGCGCGACGATGTGGATCTGATTGACATCGGTACGCCCAACAACACCCATGCGGAAATCGCCATCGCCGCCGCCAAGGCGGGCAAATGGGTCGCTTGCGAAAAACCCTTGGCCATGAATTGCGCCGAGGCCGAAGCCATGACCCGTGCCATCAAGGAAGCGGGGGTGCCGAACCTCGTCTGGTACAACTACCGCCGGGTACCCGCCATCGCCCTGGCCCATCAAATCGTGCAAGAGAAACGGATCGGGCGGCCGTTCCATTATCGCGCCACCTACCTGCAGGACTGGACCATCGCCGAAGATGTCCCCCAGGGGGGCGCGACCCTCTGGCGTTTGGACAAGGACGCAGCGGGATCGGGAGTAACCGGAGACCTCCTGGCCCACTCCATCGACACGGCAATGTGGCTGAACGGGCCAATCACCCAGGTGGTCGCCTCCACCGAGACTTTTGTCAAGGAACGGATGCACCAGGAAAGCGGCAAGGTGCAGCCGGTGGGAATCGATGACGCATGTATGTTCCTGGCGCGCTTCGCCAACGGCTCCATGGGAACTTTTGAATCCACTCGCTATGCCCGCGGCCGAAAGAACTTCAACACCCTCGAAATGAACGGCGAGGATGGCTCCCTGAGCTTCAACCTGGAAGATCCCCAGTACCTTTCCTTTTACGAACATACGCGCCAAGACACGGGATCCAAGGTGGAGGACCACCTAACCGGCTGGCGGAAAATCCACGTGACCAACTTCGAGCACCCGTACATGGATCACTGGTGGGTTCCCGGTTGCACGATTGGCTACGAGCACACATTCGTGAACACCCTGGCGGATTTTTTGGGCGATACCGAAAAAGGGCAGCGATCGCGGCCTGATTTTGAGGACGCCTGGCAAACCCAAAAGGTATGTGACGCTGTTTTGAAATCTGCCCAAGAACAACGCTGGATCGAAACCGGCGTGGACGCCTAGCCCAACCACATCATGCGCACTGGAATGAACCTTCTGCTTTGGACCGCCTTTGTGTCTGAAGAACACTTACCCCTGATGGCTGAACTCAAGCAGCTCGGCTACGACGGGGTCGAGTTACCCCTTGGCGCGGGAGACTTAGCCCACTACGAAGCTCTCGGGCCACAGATTCAGGAACTCGGGCTGGTGGCAAACACCTGCATGGCACCCGAGGCCAAGGACAACCCCGCCAGCCCCGATAAGGCAGTACGGGCGGCAGCCCTTGAACGCTTGAAGGACACGGTGCGCATGACCGCTGCCCTTGGGGGAGACGTACTTTGCGGACCATTGCACTCTGCCTTCAAGGTCTTCACCGGCCATGGCCCCACGGAAGACGAAATGCGTTGGAGCGCCGAGGTGCTCGCCCCTGCGGCGGAATTTGCGGTGGACTACGGGGTGCAATTGAATATCGAACCCCTCAATCGTTTCGAATGCTATCTGGTCAACACCGTGGCCGATGCGGCCAAGATTGTGAATCTCGCGGGGCATCCCAACCTGGGCTTGCACTACGACACGCACCACATGCACATCGAAGAAGACAGCGCTACCGCCGCCATTGCCCGCGGCGCGGATATTCTGGGTCATGTGCACATCAGCGAAAACACCCGTGGCATTCCCGGCACGGGTCAAGTCGCCTGGAGTGACACCTTTCGGGCCCTGCATGACGCGGGTTACGACGGCTGGTTGACCATCGAAGCCTTTTCACGAGTAGATCCCGGCTTCGCTGCGGGTGTCCATATCTGGCGAGATTTCTGTGACGACCCCATGACCCTCGCCAGGCAAGGTCTCGCCTTCATGCGCGAGTCCTGGGAAGAATCTCAGCCCTAGGCCCCTGACCGGTGCTGCCCACGGTTGCTGCTGAGCGGCTCGCGGTTTGGGCCGCCCATTCCCCATGCCCTTGGGAAGTAATCTTCGCCAGCGGGCCCCAGATCCCCTCTTTTCGCAGGTTTTCTCGCGTTTCGCGCAATAGTTGTCCGCTCCCCGGTCTGTGGCTCAGGGAGGGTTGTGCCCCGCATAACCGGGGCACCAACGCACGTCCCGTGCAGGAAGAAAACAACATGCGAAACCAAGTCCTAATTGCCCTCACTCTGGCTGCTCTGACCTCTACGGTCTCAGCGGCATCCTCCGTTGCACCTCAACAGACCCTGCAGTTTTCGATCGACTGGCAGAGTCCAAGCGTGGGTCTCACGGATTCCCTAACGGGAAGCCCTATCTCGGAAGGTGACCTGTTGGCCGCACCGGGTGGCGCTCCCACTCTTAAGCCCCTTCTCACGCCTGAAATCCACAAGACAGCTTTTGACCTGGATCTCATCAGCGGCTGCATTGGTCACTTGGGAGGAACACCCTGTGATCTGGAAATCGATGCGATCTCGGCGGGCACAGACCTCCGCTTCTCCCCAAATGGCATTCAACCTGGCGAATTATTCTTCAGCGTGGATCAGTTCGCGAGGGGCGCAAGCGTCTTGATGCCGCCTCCTACGATTCAAACCGAACGCCCAGCGGGTGACTCATCAAGCGATCTGTGGACCAACTGGTCCATCATCGTGCAGAGCTCTTTGCTGCCAGCCCCTCCCATGTTTCCCCCCAACCATGTGGGGGCAGTGGACGGAAATGGCCA
>CALEMP010000073.1 GCA_937910685.1 uncultured bacterium | reverse complement strand
CCCGTTACTGAAACGTGACCGCAAGAGCCTGGGAGAAGCCGGAGGGGTTGCCTGCGTTGCGGTGCCAGTATTGGAAGTTCCAGGTTTGGCCGAGGGGCGCGCAGATGTTTCCCACGAGAGGGTTAGGCAGGGTTCCGCCGCCCCCGGAGGTGTTTGCATTCAGGATGTCGGTGGACATGGTCCCGGCGCCGTTGATCAGGGCGGCATCTTGGCGGTAGCGTCCAATCTGGGCGCCCATGAGGCACAGGTCACCTAGGGCTCCCAATGGGTTGGTGGTGCTGCCGCTGCCACTGCCGATCAAGAGGTAAGCAAACTGACTGGGCGGGCCGTTGCTAAGGGTGACGTGAATCGAGGGCTGGCTGCAGTCCAGGCTGCTGATGCTGATGGTGGCCGAGTTATCGGGATTGGCGTCACAGTAGACCGTGCCCAGATCCACCGGGCCCAGGCTTCCATCGGGTGCAATGTTCTGGGCCAGGATGTCCCCCGTGTCGATGGCCTTGTCGCTCCAGGCCATGAGGATCTGGCCGTTGCTTGCCTTGGCCACATCGATTCGCGATTTGACCGCCGGGACGGTAGCCACATCAAAGGGTGCGATATCCACGCTGCCCGTGCTATCGAGGTGGGCACCGTGCAGGGTGTCCGTGCCAAAGCTCGGGATCGCGCTCCAGAAGACAAAGGCTCCGCTTCCGCTGACCTCGGTTTTGGCTTGACGGATTTCATGGGCGCCCACGGGGATCAGTGTCACCCCTTGGTTGCTCCATTGCCGCACTCCTGCGCTGTCAAGTGCTTGGCCGCTGAGGCCATGCTGGGACTGACCGGTGTTTTGTTCTGTCCAAAACAGATAGGTCGTGCCGCTGGCTGCGTCATAGGAAACAGCCGGGTCTGTGCGGACTTGCGCCGTGTTGGTTGAGCCGCTGACTCCGTTGTGGGGGAAGGCTTCGCTCCCTCCCGGCATGACGTGCTGGGTGTAGACCTGGAGGGGACTGGTCCCATACCAGGCGAACACCGCGCCTCCACTGCCATCGGGAATGAAGGATGGGAAATTGCCAATCTGCAAGGAACCCGAGTCAAAAATGCTGAGTGGGTTGGCTCCCCAAAGAGAGCTTCCGGATCCGTCAAACTTCATAGCCACCAGATGCTTCGGGCTCCAAAACTGAGAACCGGTCTGGTGCACCATGGAGAGAATCACCGTTGTGCCATGGTCATGCAGATCGGCCACCGAATAGCCGCCGGCGGAGGGCGACTGGCTCAGCCCCGTTCCCCATTGGGGAGCGCCAGCCCCGTCGAGTTTTTGCAGCCGAACCAAAGAGTTCTCGGTCCATGCGATCACTGCCGAGCCATCGCTGGTCCCGGCGATTTTGGGTGCGGCGACAAAGTTGCTCGTGTTGGTCAGGCTGACTCCACCAGCTCCCCAAAGCAGAGCGCCGGTGGGGGAGACCTTGGCCGCGCTGATTTGGACGCCAGTGCCGCTGTCATCGCGGCACGTCAAGAGCGCATTGCCCGCAGCATCCACATCCAAGCCGTAGTCCTGGGTCGAGCTAAATCCACGGTCGAGGACCAGGATGCCGTTGTGCGCCCACTGTTCGTTTCCATCCGCGTCGAGTTTCTGCAGACGCAGGTCAAACCCATTGGCGATGCTGTCAAACCAGCTGATGTAACACCCGTTGTCCGAGGTCGGGGCAATCTTGGGTTGCACCTGGTCTCCGCTGGGATCCGCCACGGCCAGATTGGCTGCGGGGTCCGTGGACCACTGTGGAGTCGCGAGGGCGACTCCAGAGAAGAGAGCTAAGGAGGCGAAGGCGGATGCAACGGGGGTGAGGTGTACCATTCCCCAAGTGTACCTCCTATTGGGAATCGTGCGCCGGTGCTTGGGCGCCTGGCGTAAATCCCGCGGCTTAGTTCATAGGCTCCTGCTGGCTGATCGCGAGCAGGGGAGCCCAGTGGGCCAGATCGGTGGTTCCTTTTTCCTCCAACCGCGCTCGCAAATCCCCGCCGCCGAGCATGATGGAGGACTTCATGGTGAACAGGTCGTCGCCGCTGGCGAGAGCCGCCCAAGCCATCATGGGAAGCGGGTTGGTGGAGTCGTGGTAGCCACTGAAGGCACTGCCCGGGATGTCGAAGCAGAATTCCCCCTCGGCCGGGTCCCAGGGGCCAACACCCACATGGAAGGCGGGCTTGCCCGCGTCGTCATTCCAGAAGGGCGGACTCACGGTGCAGGTGGCCGAGTCGATGATCGAAGTCTGCGCCTTCTGCCAGTGCTCTTCGTCCACCTCGGCAAACACCGATGTGGCGAATGACCGCAACAGGGTAGTGGCGAAGGACTCTTCAAAAGTTTGGCGCGTGCGGTAGTCCTGGCCAAAGACGATGCCGATGGCAGAGGACATGATGTTCCCTGAGCAGGTGCTTTGGCCCGCGTCGATCAAGTCGACCGTTCCTTCAAACCAGGGGCGCAAGACATCACGTCGCGCCTGGTCGGAGAACGCGTAGTTACAAACCGCAGCATCCATTCCCCAGCACTCGCTCCGGCGCATGTCAAAACCCTGACCCGGATACTGTTCCACGTAGTTTATGCGGTTGATCATCTGGGTGCTTTGCACGTCATAGGACGATGTCACAGGATAGGGGTGGTAGGAGAGCCGCTCGTTTTCGGTGGCTGACCACAGCAGGTCCTTGGCCATGGCATCGTTGCTAAGCCATGACAGGGTTTTTAGATTGCGCGTGTAGCGGATCAGGTGCTGGTGATCGATGTGCATCCAACCCGACAGTTCTTCCTCGTAGGGCGGATTCTTGTCCTGTGCTGTCACCCAATCCGTTTGATGGCTGGGCGCATCGTTGAAGCCAAAGACATCGGAGCCCGAGTTCGGCCGCTCATAGAACCAGCAGCGTACATAGGGGCCTTCGGGGCCTTGCACCAAGAGATCCTCCAGGGATGTAGGGCGCCCGGCAATGTCGTACAGCGCTTGAGGCTGACGGTCCGCGTAACAGCGCGCCTGCAATTGGGCGGTGGAGAGTGCCTCTTGGGAGCCGGTCCAGGCCAGCAATATCCCGTCAAGGGGCCAGATTTCGTCGCCACCGGCCATTCCGCCGTAGCCCACACCCCAGGGATGGGCCCAGCCCATGCCTCCAGCCTCGAAGGGATAGCCGCCGGAGCTGCCGGATTCCAATTGCTGCAGCAGCTCGCTCCAGCGCGCCTCCTGCTGGTTGCGTAGGTTAGACATGGAAAGATGAGTTAGATCCGGAAGGCGACTGTTTTGCGCGAGGTAGCGCGCGGTCTGCTGGTTCCACCAGGACCAACCCTGATTGCCATTGGGCACAGGGCCGGACAGGGAGAATCCCTGGCATTGGTTTTGCAGCATGGCCAGGGCGTCGGCCTCCGCGGACGTGCGATAGACCACCAAGCGCCGCAACATGCGACCCTGCTTGGGGAAGTAGTGCATCCGGCCGTCCGCACGACCGCCTACCAGCCTGTGCCAGCGCCAGCCGCCGGAGGTGACCGAGCTTCCGTGCATGGGGTTCTCGATCAGGACCGCGGCTTCCCAGCCGGGAGGGGTGCGCAGCTTGAGGTCCTTGAAGTGCAGGGCCTGCAGTGCATCGTCGCGCTCATCCCCCGTGTCCAAGCCATCGAGCCCATTGTGCACATGGAGATCTAGGCTGATAAAGTCCTTGCCACGCCATGCGGTGGCGTAGCTGTGAACTCCGAACAGGTGGGGCAAGGTTGCCTCTGCGCCGCTCTGGGGGGCGAGGGGCAAGAGCACGCTGTGAGTGGCTACGGTACGCGCGATTTGTCCGTCACGGACAACGCGGGTGGCTTCGCGCAATTCCTCTTCGTTCTCTCCCGACTGAATGTTCCAGCCAGCCAGCAGATCTGCAGAATAGCTGTTGCCATACACATCGCGGCCCACGAGCTTGAGAGCACCTGGGGAATTCAAAAAGTCTGCGGTTAATTGGCCGGTGATCAGGTCCTTCTTGGCATGGGGATTGATTCCCAATTCCAGATTAAAGGACTCGCCTGGGGCAACCCCCTCGGGCCGACGTACATGAGCAAGGACTTCGACCACATCGGCGCCATCTTCCCAGCGCGGATAGCGTGAGACGATTTCAATTTGGGTGGGACTGGCATTGCCTTCCCAGTCACGAACGGAAAGGGGCACGCTGAGGCCACCATCCGTCAGGGTTCCACGGGGAACCGGCACGGTTGCGCGCACCAATTGATCCGTCGCCTCTCCCGCACGAACCCGAATGAGGGCGACCACGTCTCCATCTGAGACTGTGCCGTCGCTGCCTTGGCCCAGGTCATCCCCCCCGGTCCAGGCGGTTCCAGTGCTGCCATTGTTTTGGCTGTCGCCGCCCGAGCAGCCCACAAATGCGAATAGAGCAAGTGCCGTAGGCACCCATAAGAATCGAATCATATTTTTCCCCTCGCGCGTTGGGACCATTTTGGCCCAGGTGCGCACCCCCTTCTTCGGAGATGAGATTGTTTGCCTTGAGGCAAGTGCAATCCATCCCTAAATGAGATCTTCTAAAAAGAGCCGTTCGGGGGGGCGCCGGGAGCGCTGGGGGGGCTTCTACAGCTTGACGTACTCGAAATCGTCCGCTTGGCTGTTGATCCCACGTTTGGGAGGCGCGATCCAGGCGGCGTATTTGCCTCGTTCTGTGACCGGTTGCATGAGGGATTTCACATAGGCCTTGTCCTCGGCGGAAGGCAGCCACTGGGCGACATTGGCCTTCCATGTGGCCTCATCTATGGGGGTTCCCTCGGGATCAAAGTGTGACCCGGCGTACTCGCCAATCGTGCGGCTGAAGCGGCGGTTGGGGTAGGCGAAGCGGAAGTCGACGCCCGTTTTTTCGCACTCGCGGTTCCAGTACTCGACTCCTTTGATGTTCTCGTCCACGTAGCCGTCCCGCAGGACTTCGTTCATGGCGTTGCGCAGGGGCACGGCTTCTTTGGTCAGGCGGCCGTCCTGATAGCGCTCGAACTCGTAGAACTGGTCCATGGCTCCATGTTCCTCGTACTTGCCCTCGTAGGCGCGGCCCTTGATGCCCGCGGCGAAGAAGTTGGCGGAGTTCGAGGACACTTCTGCGCCGAATAGGTCTAGGCTGCTGGAGGCCCAGAAGTAGATGTAGCGCTGGATCAAATCCAGGGGGATTGCGCCGTGCTCACGGGGGTCCGCATCGGGGAATTCGTTCATCACCTCGCAGGTGCGGCGAATGACACGAGCCACTCCGGTTTGGCCCACGAACATGTGGTGGGCCTCCTCGGTAAGCATGAAGCGACAGGAACGGGCCAAGGGGTCAAAGCCCGACTCCGCTAGGGACAGCAACTGGTACTTGCCATCCCGGTCCGTGAACATGGTGAAGCAGAAGAACGACAACCAGTCCTCGCAGGGCTCGTTGAAGGTGGTCAGGATCCGGGGGTGGTCGGCGTTTCCGGAGCGGCGCTGGAGGAGCTCATCCGCCTCTTCTCGCCCGTCTTTACCAAAGTGCCTGTGTAGAACGTAAACCATGGCCCAGAGGTGGCGTCCCTCTTCCACGTTGACCTGGAACAAGTTGCGCATGTCATAGAGCGACGGGGCGCTTAGGCCAAGCAGGCGTTGCTGTTCCACCGAGGCGGGCTCGGTGTCCGCCTGGGTCACGATCAGACGACGCAGCCAGTTGCGGTATTCGCCTGGAACCTGTTGCCAGGCATCTTCGCCCTCGTGATCTCCAAATCCGATTTTCGGCTCGGTCTCGTGGGGAGTGAGAAAGATGCCCCAGCGATAGTCGGGCATCTTGACGTGTTCAAAGTGCGCCCAGCCGTCCCGTTCCACGCTGATCGCGGTACGCAGGTAGATGTCGTTCTCGTTGAAGTTGGTGGGCCCCATGTCCCGCCACCAATTGATGTAGTCCGGTTGCCAGCGTTCAAGCGCCCGTTGCAGACGCTTGTCGGAGCCAAGGTCCACGTTGTTGGGGATTTTTTGTGAGTAGTCGATCTGGGTCATGGGATAAATCCGGTTGCTGTAGAAAAGTGATGAAGGGAATGACCTAAGTGCGTTCCACGTTGAATTCGTGGCGGCTGGGGGTGCCATAGCAGGTCAAGGCACCCTTTTCGCCCACTGCGTTGGGGCGTTGGAAGATCCAGTTCTGCCAGGCGGAGAGACGCCCGAAGATCTTGGTTTCCATGGTCTCAGGCCCCGGGAAGCGCAGGTTGGCTTCCATTCCGGTTAAGGCGTCGGGGGAGAAGCTCGTGCGTTCTTCGATGGCCAAGCGCAATTCATCGTCCCAGTCAATGTCGTCCGGGGCAGCGGTGGCGAGGCCCAACTCGTCGGCGGTTTCCGCATCAAAGGATGTTTCCTGGGCCAGGATAGGAGCAACGGACTCCGGGCTTCCGAAGAAGCGGGTCTCCAGGCGGGTCAAGCCGTTGGACATGGGGAACATGCCTGCGTTTGCTTGGCTGGAACCCATCTGTACGGGACTGTCTGGATCGTCCAGTACGTAGGACCGGTCTGCGGCCAGCAGCAGTTCTAGGAAGGTGCCGACAAAGTTTGTGCCTTCGTCGGCCACCGCGTAAAAACTCTTGGCAGAGAGGTCCACGCGCTTGAGGACGCGCTTGATCAGGCCTCGGGTCTCGCGCAGGAACCAGTGGTCGCTGGTGGCCAGCAGCGCGTCGGTGGTGCGCACAGTCTCGGGGGAACCTTTGGCTCGCATAAGAACCAGGGCGATGTCCCGGAAGTTCATGCGCAAATTCAAGATTGCGTCGTCCAGCTCGCGGAAGGCGTCAAGGGCCCACCAGGCCCCCGCTTCAGCAACGGCACCCGCTTCGTCCGTGGGGCAGGTGTCCGGGGCGGTGATGCACAATTCGGCGGTGCGCGTTTGCTCGTCGAAGTCGACGCTGACGTACTTGTAGGCCAATCGCAGGCCGTTGGGGCCCTCTTCTTCCGTGGCTGCGATGGGGGGCAGTTGCACGCCCGGCCCTTCCCGGGGGGTGATCTCTTGGGCCAGTTCCTTGGCGTGTTGTGCGGTGAGTTCGTCCCAACGTGAGAGGGGAGCGATGGCGTCCACCAAGTTCCAAGCAACTGCGCGTTTGCCCTTGATGCCTTCCGCCACGGTGCTGAACACATCACAGTGATCCCGACGCAGCTTGCGCTTGTCGGTGATGCGGGTTAGGCCGCCGGTGCCGGGGAGGACACCCAGGAGGGGAACTTCGGGGAAGCTGACCGCACTGTTGCGGTCGTCCACCAGCAGGATGCGGTCGCAGGCCAGGGCTAGTTCGTAGCCTCCACCGGATGCGGTGCCATTCAAGGCGGCCAAGAAACGCAGCCGCCCGCTGTCCGATGCTTCTTCGATACCGAGACGTGTCTCGTTGGTGTACTTGCAGAAGTTGACTTTGAAGGCATGTGCGCTTGAGCGCAGCATGACGATGTTTGCCCCCGCACAAAAGACCCGGTCGAGGGACCCCGTGAGTACCACTGCGCGCACTTCGGGATGCTCGAAGCGCAAACGCAGAATTGCATCGGAGAGCTCGATGTCGACCCCAAGGTCATAGGAGTTCAACTTGAGGTCATAGCCCGGGTTGAGACCGCCCTCCGGATCCACGGACATGGCCAGGGTGGCCACGTCTCCTTCGGTGGAGAGTTGCCAGTGGCGGTAATGGTCGGGGTGGGTTTGGAAACTCTGACGGGTGGGGCTACAGGCGACGGGCATAGGAATTGTGGGGGCCAAGGCTCGGGGGATGGTTCGCGGGAATCGGGGTCGTGGGCGCCGTGTTGAGACGGAGTGTCCACTTGGGTCTGGAATGCCCAGTTGTGCGGGGCGTCTTTCGGGGGGCTGATAAGGATGGGCACCCAGGGGGGGGTGGAGAGCCCTTCCTGGGCTGAGTCCTGACATAAGAAACATAGTGGGAATTAAAGTTCCCATCTGTGCCGATGTTGAGTATTATAGATCCTGCATGATCCAGACGCAAGCGCTTCTCGCGGCTTTAGGCCGCCGACTGAACACCCTGCGGGAGGCCCGCGGGATAGGGGTCTCTGGATTGGCTGACGCGGCGGGTCTCTCCCGGCGTTACGTGACCGAGGCCGAGGCGGGCCGGGCCAACCTATCCTTGCTGAAACTCGCCTCTCTGGCCTCTGCCCTGGGGGTGCCCCTGCGAGAGCTATGTGATTTACCCCTGGCGAGTCCCGACCGTGTGGCTCTGGTAGGCCTGCGCGGGGCCGGAAAGAGTGCCCTGGGCCGTTCCCTGGCCCGTGAATTGGATGCCCCCTTCGTGGAGCTAGACCGCCGAGTGGAGGAGCAAGCGGGGCTTCCCATGGGAGAGCTGATCGATCTGGAGGGCCCCGACGCTTGGGCTGTCTGGGAGGCCGCGACCCTGGAAGAAGTGCTCTCAGCCGGCCAGAAGCTCGTTTTAGAGGTTCCTGGCTCGATTGTCGAACGGCCTGGGAACTTTGAGCGCGTCCGCAACTCCTGTCGCACCATCTGGCTCCGCGCCGCCCCAGCAGACCACTGGGAGAGGGTTCTGAGCCAGGGCGACCGACGCCCCATGAGTGGCAGGCCCCGTGCTCAGGAAGAGCTGGCGGATCTCTTGCAGGCAAGGGAGGCCGCCTATGGGCGTTGTGACTTCCGGCTGGACACCAGCGGCAAGGGTCTGGGGCAGGTACTTGAGGCTGCCTTGGGGGTACTCGAGGCGTCTTCAGCCTGAAACCAGCGCTCGATAGGGCTTGATAGGGCTTGGTTCTAGGCGTCTCACTCCTCTCGCTTGCTCCAGGGATTTTGCGTAGGCGCATCCTCGATCTTGGGTATCTTATAAAGAGGAGAAAACACCCATGATCTTGACCGCCAGCCTACTGCTCTTATCGCTTCCCGCGCCTCCCCCCCTGAGTGGTGGGGAAGTCGTCCTCTTGAAGGACAAGCCCTCACGCAAATTTTCCTATGTGCTGCCCGGCGAGCGCTGGCTGACCGTGGGAGATGACCTGCCCATTGTTCACCAGGGAGGAACCGGTTTTGCGGTTCAAACCGATGGGGAGGCCCTATTGGTGGACACGGATGGGGATGGCATTCCCGAGCGTCGCATCGAAGGTAGCCTCAATGAGGACACTGGCGAGCGCAAGGCATTTTGCCTGCTCGAAAGCACGCGTACATCCGGCGCTGATCTGCGTTACGGGGTTCGCCTGCGCAACCAGGGCAAGGGCTGGGAATGGGCGCCCTCGGGCGCTGTTCAGGGCAAGCTCGGCGGCCAAAAGATCGCAGTCATCGACCAAGATGGGGACGGGATCTTTGGCGAGATTGGCCAAGATGCGTTGATCGTTGGTTCGGGCAAGCGCGCCACTTTCCTTTCCGCAACCATGCACGTGGACGGAAAGTTGATGGCCCTGCGGGTGAACTCCGAGGGCACCCAGTTGGAGCTTGAGCCCTATCAAGGCGCCATAGGCACCTTGGATTTGGCCACGGACTTTGAGGCGGACGGGCGTGTGCTCGGGGCCGTGATCAAGAGTTCGGACGGCAAGCACAGCTTTGATTTGGCCCGCAGTTCGGGACCGCTGAGCGTTCCCTCTGGTCGTTATCGTTTGCACTCGGGACTGCTCGGTTTGGGCGAGGCCCGGGTCGAAGTCCTTGAAGGGAACATGAAGCCCATGCAAGTGCAAACAGGTCAAGCCACTTCCCTTGCTTGGGGCGGACCCAGCCGGGCGGAGTTCACCTATCAACGCTCCGGCAACGATCTGCAGTTCGATCCCAACGAGGTCTGGTGGTATGGCGCTGCTGGCGAGGAGTACAAGGGCTGGGCCCCCCGGGGCAAGAGTCCCGAGTTCACCGTGGTCGAGCGTAAGCTCGGCACTGAATTGCTCAAGGCTCTCTTTCCTGGATCTTGCTGAGGTCGCGGTTTTGTACCGGTCGCCGTGAGCGTGCCGCAAAATACTGAGATCGAAATCACCATGAGCCACGAAACCTGGGCTTTTGGAACCATTCAGGGCAAACCCCGCCAGGATTCCTAAGGGATCCCGATCGGGATTCCTGACGGATAGAGCCCAAGCAAATCACCCCCCCTGAGGCTCAGCCTCACCTGTCCGCCGCGGGTCACCCGGCGTGATGAAAAACCATGCCCTCCCTTTCCGCCTCCACTTTCGTTGTTCTGTTTCTGGCGGGCCTCTTTGGTGTGGATCTTGCCCCTGCAATGGGGTCCATTCCGGCGAGCGAAGGTGAGTTGTCCCTGACCAGGGACGTGCGCGGCCGTGTGCCGGTGACGATCATTGCTGGGCGGCTGGTGGTTTCGTGTGATCTCTCCACGCCTTTCCGTCGCCTGCCCGCCAACCTGCTGGTGGAATTCGAAGGGGCCCATGGCCTCGTGTTGCACAACAAGGCCGCTGCCCCCCTGCGTTGCGAAAACTCAGACGGCACCACGATTCCGATTCGCATTCACCTGCCGGACTTCGACCTGGAGGTCGAACGTCGCGAGCTCGGGGACGAGGAGTTCATGGAGGACTTCACCAAGTACCACTCGGAAGAGCTCGGTGAGAACGCTCTCGTGGGCAGTATTGGATACGAGGTTCTGCGCGAGCATAAGATCACTTTTCAATTGGCCTCCCGTGTGCTGGAATTTGCTCCCCTAGGGGAAGCGCCCACTGCACCCGTGCGACCCGAGCGTCAGGGGGATGGCTCTTGGATTCTACCCCTCAGCGAACACGCGGGCATGTTATGGATGGGGGTCACTCTGAAGGACGGGACTCCCTTTGCTTTGGCGGTGGGCTGCAGTCAATACGACACCCGTGTGGACCAGATGCTGTGCGAGGAATTGCGCGCTCCGGCGGGGGACTTGGGGCCGCTTCACTTGGGTGGCATCGACTTGAGCCAGTTCGTGGCCCTGCGCCCCGAACCCCTTGCCCTTGTTCATCCGGACTCGCCCCTGGGCGTGATGGGCATTGGTCTCTTGAAGCACTTGAACTTGACCGTGGACCGGCGTGCCCTCACCGCCCACGTGCGTGTCAGCCGCGAGCCCGAATTTCCCCAGTCCGATCGGGCCTTCTTTGAAGCACGGGTCACCGAAGAGGCGGATGAGTTAGAGGCCTTTCTCGATCAGTACGGGGACAAGCGTTTGGCCCATGAAGCGGCCGAACTGATGCTCACCTGGCGATTCGATGAGGTCGCCCCGTCGGAGGAAACCAGCAGGGCGATCGGCTGGATTGCCAAAACCACTGTGGAAGACCTGGTCACCACGCGCATGCTCGACCTGATGGTGGAGCTTTCCGACGAGGGCCGCATGGACGAGGTCTTGTCCGCGGGTGAGTTGGCCGTGGAAAGCGGCCGCAAGGACCGCTATCCCAACGCGGTGCACCGGGTGCACGGCCGTATGGGGCGCGAGCGATTGGCGCGGGACGAAGGGGACCAGGCCTGGCGGCATTTGCTTTCCGCCTCCTTCGGTTTACCGGAAGACGGACCAATCAACCTGGACCTGGGGCGCTTGTACGAGAGCCAAGGCCGTCTGCGCCGGGCCTTTTCGCGCTATTTGCAGGCGGTGCTCAGCCCGGAGAGTGGACCCGATGCCCTCGAGTCCATGACCCGCGTGCAGCTCCTGCTGGACACCGATGAACCCTTTGGTGTGGAAGTGGTCGAGCGCTTGATCGCGGGCAAGGTGCGCAACTTTGGTTCCGCCACCCGGTTTAAGGCCAGCGAAGAAAAACCCGTGCGGCGTACGGTGCTGGTGGAGTTCTTCACGAACTCCTGGCTCGGGGACGAAAACAATGGTGCCATTGGCGGGGCTCTCGCCTTTGAGGGGCTGGCCGATCATTATCAGGGGGGCGAGGCCATTTTCCTTTCCCACCACCTGCCCGACCCGCGGGTCGATCCTCTCTGCAGCGCACTGGCTGAACAGCGCGCAGGGCGTACGGGGATCCCCGGTCCTTGGGTGCACCTGGTCGACGGGGTGCGCATGGGCCCTGGCGCCGGCAAGTGGCGTGATGCGGAAGGCATCTATGAGAAGAATCGCGGCATCGTGCTGGCTCGACTGAGCAAGGCCACGGACTGGAGTCTTGGTTTGGAAGGGACCTTGGAGGATGGTGTGCTCTCGGCCCGACTCGAGTGCTTGGGACCTTCGGAATACGACCGCCGTCTGGTGCTGGTGCTTGCGGAGCGCGGCGTGTTATTCCCTGGCAAGACCGGCGTGATCATTCACCGTCACCTGGCCCGGGCAGAATTGACGCCCTCCGGCGGAATCGATTGGGATCCCCTGGATGGGCTACAGGAATTCGAGGTTGAGGTTCACCTCAGTGATCTTCAAGTGGCCCAAGAGGCCTACCTGGATGATCTCGCGGCGGGTGGCATCGGTGCCACATCGCGCGTGTCCACGGCCATTGACGGGCAGCAAATCACCCTCGTCGCTTGGGTCGAAAACGGATCGACGGGCGAGGTCTTGGAAGCCGTTAAGTTTGACTTGGGCTTGCCCGAAGGGGACTCAGACCAGTGAGCGAAGGCGAACCTAGTCAGCCCACAGAGTTGGGCACCCTGCGCGCGGACCTCGAACGCCTTTCACTGAAGACCGCAGGGGGGCTTTCCCGCGCCCGTGCTATGGATGCCCTGGGCCGCATCTTGCCACGGGTGGTGCGCGCCCTATGGCTGCCGCCATTCCTGGGTGTGGGCCTGGCCCTCATTGGGGTTTCTTTACCCCTTGGCTGGTTGTTTCTGGGGGTCGCATTGTTGGCCTTGGGCTTGGTGGCTTGGCCGGCCTTGAAGGAGTTCCGCAGACCTGTGGGTCGTGAAGAAGCCTTGGCTGTTGTGGACCAGCGGCTTTCCCTTTCCGGTCGATTCCAAACCGCCGGTGGCTATCTGGACCACGCCAAACGCACGCCCTTCATCGTGGCTGCCCTGGAAGATGCCTGCGCTTGGGTGCGCGGCGCACATGGGGTTGACCTGGTCCACCCGATCGAGCCCCTGGTTCCAAAGCGGCTCGCGGCCCATGGAGGCCGCGCCATGTTCTTGATGCTGGTGCTCTTGGTGCTCAGTCCGGGGCCCGTGCAGACCAGGGCCCAGGAGTTCTTGCAGGAGGTGCAGGATTACTTAGGCACCGACGAACCTGCGCCCTTGACCGAGGTTGCCACAGTGCCCAGGGATGTGCCCCAGGCCACGCCTTTGGACGAGGTCCAGGCCAAGGAAACCAAACCCGCAGAGCCGGGCTCTTCTGCGGATGACGAAGCGGGTGAGGTGGGCGAGCAAGAGAAAGAGTCCAAGGGCAGTACCGGCCAAGGGCGCTCCGCCGAGGCGAACTCTGCTTCTTCCAATTCCAGCGCCCGGGGTGCTCCCTCGGATCAAGCCCAGCCATCCAAGCAACCGGAAAAGCGCGCCAAGAAGGGCAAGCGCCAAAAAGCCAAGCCTAAGCGCAAGGAAAAGACGCGCACCCGCAAGACTCCCGAGATGTCCGCCAGCACCACGGGTTCCGGCGCATCCAAGGGCTCGGGCCGCAACCCCACCGCCTCCCCCTGGTCCAGCCCAGAGCAAGCTCCCGTGCCGGATGATTCCGAGATCGACGAGGACGAGGAAATCGACGATGACGAAGAGGAGCAGGAATCCCGCGGTGGCATCCAGCCCTCCATGCGCGATCGCCGCCCTCCGGTTTCCCGGGACCTGCGCATTGGTTTTGGCAACCGGCCCAGCCCCGATGCCAATGGCCGCGGCGGACCGAGCCAGCAAAAGAAATCCAGGGGCGTGGCCAGCCTCGTGTTGGGGGTTCCGATCCCTGACCGCGTGAAAGGTCGCCCCGGTCCCGGTCGCACAAAAGTGACCCAAGAGCGCGTGCGGCCCGAGGCTGAGCAAGCTCCCCTGCAAGCCGCCCGTACGGGTACGGCGCGCGCCCATCCCGAAGGACACTTCCCGGAGCTGGATCTCGATCCTTGGCTGCGGGGAATGGTACGAGACTATTTCCGCCGACTCCGCGAAACATCGTCGTCGAAGCCCAACTAGAAACAGCACCACTCTTTGGTGCACGCCCCCTAAGAAGATCCATGACTACCACCGAAAGCTCCGCATCCGCCAAGGCCGCGGCCACCCGATTCCGCGAAGTTCACGAGAAAGTGCGCACAGAACTGCATAAGGCCATCGTGGGCCAAGACGCAGTGATCGATTCCGTCTTGACTGCGCTCTTTGCCGGCGGGCACGTGCTGCTTGAAGGAGTTCCGGGCATTGGCAAGACCCTGCTGGTTCATTCCCTCGGCGAAACCCTCGACCTGGCCTTCAGCCGCATTCAGTTCACCCCGGACTTGATGCCCTCGGATGTGCGCGGCGCGGAAATCCTGGTGGAGACTCAAGGTGGCGGCCATGAATTGCGTTTCCAGCCGGGACCCATCGTCTCGAATCTGGTGCTGGCGGACGAGATCAACCGCGCCACACCCAAGACCCAGTCCGCCATGTTGGAGGCCATGCAAGAGCGTCAGGTCACCATCGGCGAACGCACGATCAAACTGGACGAGCCCTACTGCGTGATGGCCACCCAAAACCCTGTGGAGCAAGAGGGCACCTATCCCTTGCCCGAGGCCCAGCTCGACCGTTTCCTTCTCAAGGTGGTGGTGGGCTATCCCAAGGAAGAAGAGTACCTGCGCATTTTGAATCTGACCACCGGCAGCACGAGTGAGAAACTCAGCGCCGTGTCCAATGGGGCCGAGGTCTTGGAGCTGCGCCAAACCGTGCGGGATGTGCCCGTTCCCGAATCCGCTCAGCAACATGCGGTGCGTTTGGTGATGGCCACCCAACCCGACAGTGAGTACGCGCCGGAATTGGTGCGGAACTCGGTATCCCTTGGGTCTTCCCCCCGTGGTGCCCAGGCTTTGATCTTGGCCGCCAAGGTGCACGCGCTTCTGGCAGGCCGTTATGCGGTTGCCCCCGAGGACATCCGCGCCGTGGCCCTGCCCTGTTTGCGCCACCGAGTTCTGCTGTCGTTCCAGGGACAAGCAGACGGGGTCGGCGCCGACCAAGTGGTCGCTGCAGTCTTAGAAGCTCTGCCCTTGCCGGGCGAAGGACTCTGATCTAAGGCACTGTTTTTATGTCGATTTTGGCACGTAGTGAGCTCGTTGACCCCGAGCTATTTGAAGCAGCGCGACGCTTGCACGTAAGTGCGCGGCGCGTGGCGCCCCGTGGTCGTTTTGCGGACCAGCGCTCCCGGGACCGGGGTATGGGGCTGGAGTTCGAAGACCACCGGCCCTATGCGCCGGGGGATGACTTGCGCGCGGTGGACTGGCACCTTGAGCGGCGCCTTGGGCGCTTGTTCGTGCGGCTCTTCGAGCAGCAGGAGGATCTGCCCATGTACCTCATGCCCGATGTGTCCAAGAGTCAATTCCTCGAAGAGCCTCCCCGCGGGCGGGCGGGTTTGCGGGCCACAGTCCTCTTGGCCGCCGCCGCCTTGTTTCAACATGACACCGTGGGTGTTTTTCCCTTTGCCGAAGACCTGACCACCCTGGCGCGCCCCGCATCTGGCCGCAATCGTGCGGTGATCCTGGCCACTCGTTTGGCAGCCCTGGAAGCGGGCGGCGCCACGGACATTCCAAGAGCAGTAAAGCGCCTTGGGGCATTGCGGTTGCGCCGGGGCTTGGTGGTGCTTGTGAGCGATTTGTTTGACCCCCGAGGAATCGAGGCGGTGACCGAGGCTCTTAAGTCCCTGCGTCATAGGTTGTTGATCGTGCAGCTCACCCGGCCCGTGGACGCGGACCCTGGATTGGCAGGGGACCTACGCCTGGTGGATTGCGAAACCGGAGTGGAAGAAGACGTGTCCATCACCCCGGCAGTGCAACAGCGCTATCGGGAGACCTACGATGCCTTCGAAAATCACATCGCTCAATTCTGCCGAGAGCGCGGCATCGGGCGCATTCGATTGGACTGCGATCAGGATGTGGTGTCCCAGTTGACCCAGGTTTTTGAGTCGGGAGGCTTTGAGGCATGAGCTTAGCTCAGTTTTCTCCCATCGCTTTGGTTGGCGGCTTGCTGGCTTTAGCTGGGGGACTCTATGCCCTGCAACGATTGCGCGTGCGTCACTCCCGAGTGCAGGTGGTGACCACCATGTTCTGGAAACAAGTTGCCCAGGACACTTATGCCCGGGAACTAACCCAGCGCTTCCGTCACCTTTGGGCGTACCTGCTGTTGTTGTTGCTCAGCAGTTTGCTTTGGTTCGTGGTGGGCGGTTTGCGCTCCGACAGTTTGCCCGAAAGCGAACGGTTGCTGATCCTCGACCGATCCGCAAGCGCCTCAGTAGGGGATCATTGGCCCGCGTGGAAACGGCTCCTGCGCGAGCAATTCCTGGCCGGCGATCCGGACGCCACCACCGTGTTGGTTTGTGGCGCGGCCCCGCGCAGCTTGACTGTGCCCGGGGACAGCGTGGTGTTCTTGGACGAGCGGTTGGCGACTTTGGAGCCGGAGCAATCTGCTCCCTCGGTGGAGCATGCCATGCTTGCCCTCTTGCGCACCAAAAATGATATGCGCCCCTTGGACGTGGTGATCATTGGGCAAGCGCCCTTGAGCCAGCGCGTGGTGGACCTTTTGCCCGAGGAGGTGCGCCTTTTCCGCGCGGGTTTGCCCAATGCGGTTCCCTCTGCAGCATTGCTGGGCATGGGCGTCAGTCCGGCGGTTTCCGGTGCCTGGGAACGGGTGGACTTGGGTGTGCGTGTGCGCGGTGGAGAGGCTCCGGTCTTGCACCTTGCGGGGTCGGAAATTCCCGCCAGCAAGCAGCAAGCCCAGGGGCTTTACCTCTTCCAAGACTTGCCCGCCGGTGGCCAGCAGTTCGAAATTCAATTGCCCAGGGCGCCAGCGCCCTTCGATCGCGTTCAGGGGCAGTTGCCCTTGCGTCAACCCTTGAGCGTTCTGCTGGATCCGGCCCTTGAGCCCATCTTTGGCGGAGTCTTGGCAGCGCACCCGGGAATTCAGTTGGTGGAGCAGGGTGGGGACCTGGTGATCCGTTTGGCATCCAGCGACCTGGGTCTGGAACTTCCAGCCTTGGAGCTGATCAGCAGCGACCAACAGGCGGAAGCGATCTTCCTCGGGGATCCTGCGGCGGCTGCGGAACCCGGTGATCTTGCCCTGCGAAAAGTGCTGGGTGAGCTTGCCTTGGATCAACTCGATGGCACGGGTCTCGCCACTTCCCTCGGACGCCCCTTGGAGGTGACGTACAACCAGGCAAGTCTGCGACGTGTGGGGATCTGGGAGGACTTGTTTTCTATTGAAGGAGCCGCCCTGCAGTCATCCCGCTCCTTTCCGGTTTTTGTGGGCCGCGTGCTTTCCTGGTTGGCGGACACTCCGGACTGGGTGCACACCTGGCAAGCGGGAGTCCCTGTTCCAGGTCTCGACTGGATCGCTGATTCCGAGCAGACCCTCGCGGGTTCGGGAGAAGACCTCGCGCCTCCTCTTGCGGGTTCCATATCCACTGCCCTTGGTTCGCGCTCGGTGGGGGTCTTTGCTCCCCAGGGGATGAGCCCCGCTCAACTGCCCGCACCTCTGGATGGACCCAGTGGTGATTGGAACCTGGGCACCTGGATCTTGTTGCTGGCCCTTGGGCTCTTGCTTTTGGAGGGCCGCCTCGTGCGCCTCGGGAGAATGCCCTGATGTTGGCTCCTGGCTTTTTGATCTTCTTGCCCCTGGTGGCCTATGTGCTTTGGCACCGGGCGGACCAGGTGCCCCGTGTGCAACGTGTGACCCGTGCGGTTTGCCTTGCTTGTTTAATCTTGGCCCTGACGCGACCGGTTGTTTCGGGCAGCGAAGAGCGCACCCACCAGGTGCTCGTGGTGGATCATCGCGCTGGAACCGAGGTGGCGGCCCAGGCTGAGTCCCTCTTGGGGGACTTGGATCGTGATTGTCGACGGGTCTTGATCGAAGTGGGCGGGCCCCTCAAAGATGCAGCACTGGGAGGCTTTCCAGTGGAGCGCCTACGGGCTACATCATTGGCGGGGGCCCTTGAGATGGCGTCCAACCGAATTCCCCAGGGGGCGCGGGGAGCGGTCACGGTGGTGGGTGATGGGCTGGAGCAGCAAGGATCCGCATCCAGTGCCTTGCTCGATTTACAACGACGACAGTTGCCCGTGCACCAAGTGCCGGTGGGACGAACTCCGGATCATGTGCGCCCCGTGGGCCATGAGTTGGAGTCGATTCTACGGGCGGGAGCCACTGGGTACCTGCGGGTCACCTTGGCTGGAAACGGCGGTGCCACCGTGGTGCGTTTGCTGCAAGGCCAAGAGGAATGGGCCCAAGCGACCTTGGCCGAAGTTTCGGGTCGCGCCCAGTGCCTCTTGAGTTTCGAACCTCCAAGCGGCGGATTTGAAGAGTTGCAACTCCAGGTGGAGTGCGAGGGCCAGGTGGCCGTCAGCGAAGACTTGACCCTGCCCGTTCAAGATCCCCTCAGGGTGTTGGCCGTCACCGGCCGTACCCAGGGATCGGGCGCAGCCTTGGCGGGAATCGTCGGCGGCGGATTCAAGTTCAGCGAGCACGGCATCGATGGCTCCGGGTCCAAAAGTCCTTTGCCCGACCCGTCGGGCTTTGATCTGGTGCTGGTGGATGACCGGCCCGCCACGGAATTACCCGCAGAATTTCAAGCGCGTCTCGTGCAGGCAGTGCAAGAGCAGGGCACGGGCCTCTTCACAGCTGGCGGCGAGGCGGCCTATGGTCCGGGTGGTTGGCACGACTCTCCATTGGCTTCGCTTTTGCCCGTGGAGTCGGTACAAAAGGAAGAGAAGCGCGACCCGTCGGTCAGCTTAGTGATCATCATCGACACCTCGGGCTCCATGGGGGGCAACCGGGTGCAGTTGGCCAAGGAAGTTTCCCGGCTGGCTCTCAAGCGTCTCTTGCCCCACGACAAGGTTGGCATCGTCGAGTTCTTTGGGGCCAAGCGCTGGGCCGCACCCTTGCAGCCCGCCTCGAATCGGATCGAGTTAGAGCGCGCCTTGAACCGTATGCAAGCAGGAGGTGGCACAGTGATCCTGCCCGCCATCGAAGAGGCTTGGTATGGGCTCAAAAATGTCAGCACGCGCTACAAGCACGTGGTTATTTTGACCGACGGAGGCGTGGAGTCAGGGGCCTTTGAACCCTTGCTGCGGGCCATGGCCGCGGACGGCATCACGATCTCAACCGTCCTGATCGCCGGTTCAACCCACTCGGAGTTTCTGGTCAACATTGCGAACTGGGGCAAGGGGCGTTTCTACGGGGTACCCAATCGGTTCAACCTTCCCGAGATCTTGCTCAAGCAACCGGCCAGCGCGAAACTTCCCGCATGGCGTCCGGTGGTGACACCCGTGACCGCCGCCGGCGGTCCTCGTTGGTGGGGAGAGCAAATGTTTGATTCCGTGCCGAACCTTGCGGGTCATGTGGAGACCCGCTTGCGGCCGGGAGCCGAAGAAGTCTTGACCACTGCTTCGGGCAAGCGCCCGATCTTGGCTTCCTGGCGCCACGGTCTGGGTCGGGTGACCGCCATGACCGGCGAGTTGACTGGTCCTGGTGCTGGAGATTGGCAGGACTGGGACGGGCGGGGAGCTTTCTTGGCCCGCGCCCTCCGTCGCACTGCAGACGACCTGGGTGGCTCACTACGCTTCGAGCTGCAACGACGTGGAGCCCAACTGTATGTGCGTGCTCGACGCCGGGATGGCAGCAATGCGGAACCCCGGGCGCAAATCCATGACCGGGATTTGAAGTTCAATGAGGAAGCACCCGGTTGGTTTGTGGCCACGGACTGGCTGGCCCCGGGCGAGATCGAACAGGACCTGCGCGTCACCGCTAGTCGTGTCTTTCCTGAAGGGAAAGGCTTATCAAGTGAGAGCGTGCGGCTTGTGCTGGATGCTCCCCGGTCCCGCGAATCAACCGACCCCAAGGGCGCCTGGGACTTGGCTGCCCTCGCGGCCCGTACCGGCGGTACTACCCTGGGGAACCGCCGCCAGCCTCCGGTGGGTGGTCCCCTAGACCCCGCGGGTGTTGCGGAGCTGCGCCCCCTGTTTGCCCTGTTCGCCTTGCTGACGTTTATTCTCGGCCTTTGGCTGCGTCGGCGTCCCATCCCAATCGTGAAGTCCGGGAGGACTGCCTGAATGAAACGGCACCTAGCATTTTTGACCGGCATCCTGTTCTTCGCCCCGGCGCTCTTCGCCCAGCAAGAGGGAATCGACGAGACCGCTTTGGAGACCGCTCTGGCCGAGCCCAACCGGTTGGCCGCCGCGGAATTGTTCAAGGGCTGCGTTTCCGTTCATGGGGAGATTCTGCCCCTTGTGGAGCGCCTCGCCCAGGTGGCCGAAGAGGCCGCCGAGAGCCCGGTCCGTCTGGCTGCGGCCCAGTTACTTAGGGGTTATGCCTTTTGGCAGTACGGGGACATGGCTGCTTCGAGGGAGGCCTTTGATCTTGCGGTAGCCGCCACCCCCGACGGTCTTGAAGTGCGCCTTGCCCAGGCCGCCATCTTGGATTCCCTTGGGGAAGCCGCCACGGCTCTCACGGTTTACGAGGGTTTGTTGGACATGATTGCGGGGACCGAGCGCGAGCTGTCCGTGCGCATGAAGATCGCCCTCCTGGCCTTGGAAGAAGGTGGCGAAGAGCGCAAAAATGCCCTGGCTGAATGTGCTGCAGATCTTCCCGCGACGGAGCGCAACCGTGCGGCGGTGGTTTTGGCGTTGCTCGATAGGCACAAGGATGCCCTTGTGCTTTTTGAGGCCAGGGAAAAACCCAAGGAGCGCGTGCGCGATCTGTTGCGCATGGCGGGTTGGGCTTTGCAGGCCAAAGAATACGCAAGCGCCGCGACCCACGCCTGGGAGGCGTCATTCTTGGCGCCCATGGCCCGGGATCGTTGGCAGGCCCTTGCCCTCGTGACAGAAGCGCGCATTAAAGAAGACAACCTAGAGGGCCTGCTCGAATGGTTCGCAGGCCGCGAGGATCTTTCACCCCAGCACCAAAGTGTTTGGACCGACGTGCTGCGTCAAACCGGTAACTATGACCAAGCCATTGCTCGCTTTGAAAGCAGCAAGGGCAGCGACTTGTCCCCTGATGCGCGTCTCGATCTGCTGGAACTGTATCGGGAAGCGGGCCGCGAGCCGCGAATGTTAGCGGCCTATGAAGATCTGATTACCGCCGAGCCCATGCGTGTCTTGTGGCGTTCGGGTCTTTCCAGGGTCTACCTGGAAAAAGGTGATTCTGCAGGTGCTCTTGCGGTTTGGGATGGTTTTGTGGACGGCGCCGAGACGGGCCGCTTGATGGACGGTGCCCAGGCTCTGGCTGACTTGGGGCTTGTGGAGCTCTCTCGGGAATGGGCCATGCGCAGTGAGCAAGACCCACGCACCCAGGTGGCCGCGCAGCTGTTCTTGTTTGGCTTGGAAAGGGATGGGGGCCGGGTGGCGGAGGCCCTTGAGGTCCTGCAGCGCATGGAAGAAGGAACGGACCCGGGATCCCCTGCGCGGCTGGAACTGTCCGAGGCTTTCGAACAAGTGGGGGCTTTGGAGGACGCGGTGCGCGTTCTGGAGTCGGTCAAGGCCACGCGCCCGGACGGGGAAGCGGGGGAAGACCTAGAGATGCGTCTCGCTTGGCTCTACAGCGAAGTCGAAGAGGAAGAAAAGGCCCTGGATGCTTGGCGTGACCTTTGGTTGCGCATCGAGGCTCTCTCCCGTCGCCGTTACGTGGAAGACCGCCTGATGACGGTTGCTTCCAGGCTGGGCAATTTGGCTGACCTGGCGATTGAGTTGGAAGAGGCGGTCCTGGCAGGCACCGCCACTGAAAAACAAAGCTCGCTCTTGGTGCGGCTCTACACCCGGGTGGGGGACAGTGTTTCAGCCACCGAGGTCGTGGATGAGTTCTTCCGCCATGCGGGCCGCGGCGAGCGTTCCAGTCTGGAAGAAAAGGCGCGCATCTATCTTGCCACCAACGATTATTTTGCCTACGAAGAAGCCGTGCGCCGGCTCATCGAGTTGGACCCGGAGGGGGAAGCAGACTATCTGCGCCAACTGGCCATGAGCATGATGGAGCGCGGCAAGCCCCAACAGGCCCGTGAGGTTCTGCACCGCCTTTCTGAGCTGGAATCCGAAACCATGGCTGCGGAATTCGAGGCCGGGGTTTTGGCACTGGCAGGCATGCGTGAGGAGGCCCTCGTGGTCTACCGCAAGGGACTCGCGGATCATCCCGGGCGCATCGATGGGTATCTGCTGATGGGGGACCTTCTCAAGCAGACCGGCGAGCAGGACCGAGCCTTGGGAATGTTCCAGTACCTTGCAGCCCACGCCCAGCGCGACGACCTGTTCACGGTGGCCATCGACGGGATCTTGAACCAGTTTTCCGACGGAGGCGTGCGCGCCAAAACGATCGCTTGGGCCCGGCGCGCAACCTTGATGCGCCTCGCCCTACGCCACGACAAGACCTATCTGTATCAGCTCTTGGCTGACTTGCACGAGGAAGAGCAGGACCGAATGGGAATGATCCGCGCCCATGAGACTTCCCTGCCGATCACCGGCCCCCGGGTGGCATCGGTGTTGCGCGAATTGATGGACCTTTCCCGAGGGGAAGGGGACTCGTTCCGCGGCAGTGGCTGGAAAGGGGATTCGGATCTGTTCCTGCACTACGGTCGCCGCTTGGTGGCTTCCGGTGAGCTCGTTCCACCCCAAGTGTACTTGGACTTGGGCGAGGCTTTCTTGGAAGCGGACGATGCGGAAGCCGCACGCCGGACTTTTGCCTTGACCAAGGACATGCCCGATCACGCTCGCTATCAGCGAGAAGCGGCGGGTCTTTTCGAGGAGGCGGGGGAAAGACAAATTGCTTTGGATTCCTACCAGGCGCTGCTGGCCACCGCACCCACGGATGAAAGTCTGCTGGTGAAGGTGGGCGAGTTGCACGAGTCCATGGGTGATGACGAGCGAGCTGCGGACCTCTATCTTCGAGGGTTAGAGTTGCTCTTGGCTAGGCGCCCCTTGGAAGTGACCAAGAAATCTGAAGAAGACGAGCCCGCCTCGCCCTTCATGTGGTTTGGTTCGCGCAACACGGACGACTGGGATCGTTGGAGCGAGCGTCTCTTGACCGGCGTCTTGGCCTCATCTCCCCCCGCTGCCCTGCACGCGGCCACCGAACAACTCGCCCGGGCCCAGGCCCAGGACTTGGCCCAGATCCAAGAGGGTCAGTCCGACGAGGATCGGCTCTCAGCCCATCCTCGGGTGGAAAAGCGCGCGGTTGCCCTACGCCGCTTTTCATTTGCTCTGGGGGATGTGCAGCTTGCGGACCGGAGCGATCTAGCCCTGATCCGTGCCTTTCCCGGGGACTTGACGCTGATCAAAGATTTGGTTCAGGCTCGCATGCGCCAGGGGTATCCCCTTGCTGCCCGCGCACTTGTGGATCAGTGCGTGCTGGCAGGAGATGATCTGAGCGAGTTGCGCGCCCTGGCTGGGGCGGATGGCCCCAAGGGCAGCAATAATGGTGAGGGCATTCAGGTGCGTCAAGCGGCACGGGAAGTCCTTTCCCAAGTTGCCGCTGGAGATCATCAAGCCGTGCGGGATCTTGTGCAGCGGGCCCAGTATGGCCAGGTGAAAAAGGAAGACCAGACCGATCTAACCGTGCTCTTCTCGGCCGCCCGTTGGCTGGGGGATGAGGGTTCGATCCTGCGGGTGGGCCGTCAATGGGTGCGGCTGACCATGGAGGATGGTGGGCGGTCCTACGCCGTCGAGGAAATTCTCGATCAGGTGGCCGCCGGTTTGAATGACGAGGGCAAGCGCGCCTTGTACCAGTACTTTGTGGGTCGCGTGGTGGACAACCCCGCAGAGAACGCGGACATGCTCAGCGTGATCTCCAGCCTGCAGCGCAAATCTGAATCACCTCTTTTGTCCGAAGAACAAGTCCTGGAGCTACTGGACAACTCGGCCCAAACCTGGGGCTTGCCCCAGTTGCTCACCCTATTGCCCGCTCGCTCTCGGGTCAGCGCACTGCGAAGTCAGTGGTCCAAGGTGCCGGTCACATCACGGGGCAACCTCCTGGTCAGTATGCTCAGCATGGCCGATGAAGCGGTGACCGATGAGATGGCCGAGTTCATTCTTGGGCATGCGGAGGAGGCTTTTAGGGAGGCGCCCGAGTTCATCCGCTATCTGTTGCGCGATCTCAACAATGCCGAAATGAACCAGGAGACCGCACTCGGCCTGTTGGCCATTTGGCATGAGAGCCATCCGGAGGACCCCACTGTGGAGGTCACCCGGGCGATCCTGTTGCAGGATCTTGGGCGCGGAGAGGAAGCCCTAGCCATGGCCATTGATCTCTTCCCCAAGTTGGTGTCGAAGGGAGATGACCAGACGTGGGAGTGGCGCGAAGCACGTCAGAACTTGATTACTGCCTTCGGGGAAGACCATGGGACGGAGTTGAGCGCGGCTCTCGTGGATTTGGATTTGCGCCCCGCCTTTGATCTGCGCTTGGAGTTGTTGCGCACCGACAAGGAGGCCCTGTTGGAACTCTGGTCCACGGCGCTGGTTGTTTTCCCTGAGGATCAAGAACTACTCAAGCGAGCGGTGAGCTACGTGCCCCCGGCGCAGCAGCTTGCCCTCCTCGACCGATTGATGGAGCTGGAAGAAGAGGACCAGGGCAAGCGGGATCTGCTCAAGCGGCGTGAGGGCTTGCTCCGGAATCGGGGGTTCTACGCAGATGCACTGGAAGTGCGCGAGGAACGGTTGGCTCTTGGGGTGCAGGACGAGAACGAGGGCGGAGATAAAAAGAGCTTATCCAGGGGCATGTCCAGCATGATGGCGATTGGGTCGAGCAGCTTCGTGGTTATGGCTTCCCCTGGGTTCTCCTCTGGAGGCACTGCGGCCACGGGCGACGAGGGCTTTCCCTCCGACGCCCACTCGGTCTGTGTGGCTCTCGATGAAAAGCGCACCGCCGACGCGGTCCAAACCCTGCGGCGTCACTGGCGGAGTTTCGAGACGGGTCTCCAGGCCAGTGACAACTACAGGTTTTCCAGCCGCTACTCCAGGTCGCCCCTGGCCCAATTCCGGTGGACGGGTAAAACCACGGAGGAGGCGGACGAGCCCGCCGATGAAGAACCCAAGCCGGTTCCCATGGGTGGCCTTTCCAGCTGGAAGGACGAGGTGATTCAAAAGGAGAAGCCTGAGAACCCAGGCCTCAAGGCCTTGACCGGCGAGCCCGAGTTGGTGGCGGAGCTCGAACGCTTCCTGCAAACCACCCAGGTGTACCAATTGGATCGGCTGCAGGCCGTGGTGGAAGCCCTTGCCCTGGTGGACGAAAACGCAGTCGGAGCAACCGAGGCCATCGCCCAGCGAGTTGCGCGTATGGGCGCAGGCCAGTTGGGCAAGCGTGGCCAACTGGAGCTTCTGCAGATGCTCGATCGCCATTCCAACAATCAAAGCGGCGGCCTTGTGGCCCGCAACCTGGTGCAGGCGGTGAGTCCCAAGGACGCGGCTCAAGTGCGGCGTCTGGCCCGGGTTCTGGCCCGTTCCGGCGCGCAAGAGGAAGCTCTGCGCCTGTATCGTTGGTGCGCCACGCGCATCGGTGGGGGGCGCATGTTCTTCGGCTTTGACGAAGAGGAAGGCAGCGTCGTAACCGCCGAGGACCTGGTCAAAGAAGCCCGGGAGGTGATCGACGAGGAACACCGCCTGGCTCTAGTGGAGATAATCTTGGAGCTATCACCGGTCAGCCCATACCCTTGGCTTCGGGAGCAAGGAGAGCTCAACTGGCTCAAGATCTGGGAGGAAATGTTCGGCCCTGATGAGGCTCTCCAAAGGGCGCGTGCCATCTGCGAGAACTCCATCGACTTGAGCCAAGGCCTGCGCCGTCGAGTGGCCCTGCGCGCCGCTCCTCTCTTTGCCTACGGAGGTGAAGTTGAGAATGCGACCCGCGCGCTCGAGATTGGTATCTGCAAGTTGCCCCTGGGATCGGTCCTTTGGCCGGACATGAATCGTTTCCGTAACCGAGCAGATGGTCCGGGGTTCTTCTCATTGGCGGATATGCGGCGTTTGCTTGCGCCGGATCTTCTGGTGGGGGGTGAGCACGCCGTGGCTCTGCGGGGTGCCCTTGAAACGAGCATGCTCGCGTGGCTCGCCGAAGAGCGTGGCAGGCCCCAGGACCTGGTGCGCGCACTTTGCGTGCTGGGCATGCGCTGCCACGAAGCCGGGGATCAGGCCGCGCTCATGCGCATTGCGGTAGTCCTCGCAGGTCGTGAGGACGTGCTGGATAACTTGCCCCTTTGGGTTGCAGACCTTTGCCTGCTGGCGGGACTCGGGGAGCAGACCGTTGTCATCGAGGAGCAGCTCCTTGCGGATGGCAAGTTATTCAATAATCGCTGCGTTCCTGCTCTGAAGCGCATGCTTGAAGCGGATGGACCCGCCCGTGCCCTTGAGCTGGGCACCACCTTTGGGGACAGCCGTCGTGTAGATGGCTTGCTCACGTTCCTCTCCGAGGCGGCCAGCGCCACAGGGGAACAGGAGTTGAGCCAGCAGTTCCAGGAGGCCGGTATGGCGGACGAAGCGGCCAAGCAACGGCTTAAGGAAATGGACGAGGCGGAAAAGGCTGCGGCGGAAGCCGTGGCGGCGGGCAAAGCATCCATGCATAAGGGCCTTATGAATTCAGCGCCCATGATGAAGCTTTCCAGCCCCCTCAAACTGATTGGTCCCTAGGTCGGGATTCTGATCACTCGGGGGCGATCCAAATGAAATCCCCGCGCTCTTGGTCGGTTTCGTCGAACGCGCCGCTGGAGCGTTTGCGTCCGCTGATCACCGCGATCTTGAGTTCGGGCATGCGCCGGACTAAGCGCTCCACTGTCCCCAGGCCAAAGTCCGAGTGGAAGCGTCCGCACCAAAAGACGACCTGAGGTTTCGGTGAAGGGGATGAGGCGAGGTGTTCAGCGATGCTCTCCGCCATGGCTTCGTCCTTGATGCATTGGGCTTCGAACATTCGCTCCAAGGCACCTTCGGGCATGTCTCCCATGTGGCCCATCATGCCTCCCATCAGGTCCATGAAGATCTCTTCATAGGCCCCGCCCATGGGGATCACATTGCGCGCGCTCCAAGGCCCCCCTTGGCTGACAAGGGTTCCTTCGCGGCCCACATTGCGCGCAAGGGGCCGGGGGATGTTGCTGGCCAAGACCGTCAGACCGTTGGCGCGGGCCAGTTCGATAGCGCCCCTGTAATGCTCCGCATAGTTGCCCCAGGGGCGACTCCTTTGCATGAGGTCTTCTTCTTCGATGGCCCCCATCAGGTAAAGGTTCAGTACCGACTGCACGTCCCGTTCGAACATTTCCATGGCTATGGTCACGTTCCCACGTCGCTCCATCAGGGCCTCGGTGGTGCGAAGTTGCAGGGCGTGGATCCCATCCGAATCGTGCTCTTCCCCAAGCACCACCACGTCGGCCCCTGCGAGCTCATCGATCATGGCTTCAAAACTGGTGGCATCCCCGTTGGGCAGCAGGATTTCGGTGGAATCTTTCAGTCCGGCGCAGGATGTGGCAAGGAGCAAGACGGGCCAAAGGGCGGGGGGCAGGCTGTATTTCATGGGAGAGAGGTTAACTCTTTGATCTCGTTCCTGGTCAGGGGAATAGAACTGCCCGTAGCGAGGCCCATGCGCTACCGTGGTCTCCCATGATTTCCAGCGCCCTCCTGCTTTTACTCCCTCTGGCCCAGACCCCGCCTGCTGAGGCCAAGCCCATGGATCCGGCCGGGCCCATGGTTGCTGCGGGCCGTCGTGCCCGGGATGCGGGCGACCTCAAGAAGGCGCGCATTGATTTTGAAGCGGCCCTGGCCTATCGGCCCCATGATCCGGAGCTTCTGACCGAGCGCTTGTCTGTGGCTGGGGTGGGCGACGGCCGTGCCCTTTGGGCCCAGCTTCTGTGGGAGGCGATCGCCGATGAGCGTGGGCGCGGGCGAGTGCCCAAGGCTGCGCAACCTTTTGTGGGTGGGGATGCTGAAACCCAGGCGGTGATCAAGGCTCGGGCTGCGGCATTCAAGGAACTGGTCAGCCTGGCCCGCTCGAAGGGGCGTCGCAACGATCCGGATGGTTTGGCAGTGGCCTGGTGGGCGCGCCGATTGGCTTTGGAGTTGGGCCAGATTCAACCGGGGCTCTTGGCGTCGGCTTCGCCCGAGGACTTGGATCCTCGCCATCGACTGGCGAATGAAAAGGACTGGGTCGAGATACCTCGCTCCCTAGAAAAACTCTGGATCAGCGCAGCCGCTTCCGGGCGAACCAGTTTGGTGATTGAAGCCGCGCGCATCGTGGTAGGGCTTGCAGCCCAAGCGGGTTTCACCAACCTCAAGGGCGAGGCTCCGCCGGATAGTTTTCGGGCCAACATGGGGGGCACAGCATCTAACGCCCTTGCTCAAGCGCGCCGACAACTGAAGGGAAAAATGGGCCGTCCTTGGACCATTGACGAACTTGACGAACAACTCGCTAGCCAAGAGGAAGCGTTCACCCGGGACCACGACTCTTTTGGTTTACCTGGCACCGCCCACTCCCCTCGGGAGTGGTACTTGGTGGAGACCGACTGCGGCTTTCAAACCTTGCGAGGAGTCGCGGCCACCATTGAGTCGCACCACACGCGCTTGGTGAATTTTTACGGGGAAGATCCCTTTACCAATCGCCCAGGTCTTGTGCGCATCGTGCCCCTAGCGGCGGGCCTCGAATCAGAAGGCGCGCCCTTTTACTGGGCCGCTGGTTTTCAAGGGGGGGACGTCACCACCTTCCGTTTTTCAGCGGGCACCATCGAGGGCCTCGGCCACGGTCTGACCCACGAATTGACCCACCGCTTTGACGGGGCCCTTTGTCCGGGTCAACCCGCTTGGCTCACCGAGGGCAAGGCGGTCTGGACCGGGTCAGCCTACGGGCATAGCGACGAGACCGAGTTTGTGCCCAATCATGTGAATCGGGGCACCCTTACATCTGTTTATGCGGGTGGGTGGAGCCGTTCCAACAAGCTTAAGGAACTCCTGATTCCGGACCTGGAGGACTACCGCGCCAATTACTCGGCGGGCTACGCGCTCTATGTGTTCTTGAACACCTGGGTGCCGGTGATCGACGAGTTGGACGAGGACGGCAAGCCTCTACCGGAAGATAAGGCGGAAGAAGTCCCCGGAGCCGCGCCCATGTTCCACGAGCAGTTGCAGTCCTTCATGTCCAATGCGGGCCGGGGTGCCGGGGATCGCATGGCCCAGTTTGAGGGCCTGTTCTGTGATGGACGTGACGGACGGCCCGAGGACTTTGAAGGTTTCTGCCGGATCTATGGACGCTTCTTGCGGGGCTTCAACGCCCACACGCCCGCCGCTTGGACCGACCGCTACACCAGTCAAGTTCCCGGTGTGGCCTCCAGCCCCTTGATCTATGACGAGCCCACCTGGGTCTGGTCGCGCAACCGCACCGAGCCTTACTTTGGCGACGCCCAAGCTGCGGAAGCGGGCATGCTCTTGGACCGGGAGGGCAAACGCCGGGACGCGGCGCTTGCATTCCTTTGGGCCATGCAGGTGGAGGGACGGCTGGGCGTCCCCGAAGAACGCTTGGTGGGGGCGCTAGAGGCTTCCGGGGCAAAAGCTGGCGCTTGGGCCATTGCCCAACAGCGTGCCTTCCCCCTTTATCCGGCAGAGACCGAACGCCCCCGTGAACTTTCCGTCAAGCGCACCATGAAGTTGCTTGAGGTGCTGAAGGCCGCTGCTGTCGCGCACCGGGAGCACGAGTGGCGCCAGTCCGCCGCACGCTTCACCGCTGATCACGATCGCCTGGCCCGTTGGCTCGGGGAACCCGAGCTGCACGATGCGGTCCCCAGCATAGAAGCCAGCGCTTGGCGCAGCGTGCATCCTGTCCAGGGCGAGGGCTGGGTCGAAGAGGAACTGGTGGGCCATGACGACCCCTTCCCCACGGGGAACTGGTTCTTTGCACCTGACGGGGATTTAGGCGTGGGCCGTCGTAAGGCGCGGGCTGGCACCGGAAGTTTCGGTGGTTCCAATAGGGGGGCTGTTTTTGTGCGTGGATCGCGCTACGAATTACCCGGGACCTATCTGCTCAAGACCCGCGTGCGCTTCACCACCACCTATGCCACGGGTCAGCTGATTCTGGGCTGGGGCCGCCGGGACCGTGCCGTGACCATCGGGATTTCCGGTTCCGCCACCACGATCGAAGGCAATCGCGATGAAGAGCCCAAACTGCGCCATGTGTCCTGGAGCATGGCCGGTGGCTTTGAGCGCGATGGCTCCCTGCAGGGGGCCGAACCCTCTGCCAAATTCAAGTTGACCCAGCCCTCCAGCGCGGTCGAGGTCGAAGTCTTGGTGGATGGGGCCAGCGCGACCCTGAGCATCAACGGCGAACGCTTAGGCACCTATCACATGACCGATGGCACACCCATCGAGGGGTTCATTGGGTTCTCTTCTTCCGCCGGCGCTCTGCGCATGGAGCATCCGGTGGTGGAGCGTCTCGACCGTCCGCGCACTCTGTTGGTCCCCGGCATGGACAGTGCTGGCCTCGATATTGCCACGGGGCGCACGCTTGTGTTCAGCCAATTGGAAGGTCGCCTGGTGGCGGGCATTCCCCCGCGCACCCAAGGCAGTTTGATGCTCTGGGTTCCTTGTCCCCGTCGCTATGACCCGGACGAACCGATTGACTCTCACACCATCGAACGCCGGGCCTTGGTGGTTTGCCGCAGTTTGATCAAGGGTGCCCTTCACAGCAACATGACCCAAGAGGTCCTGATCGCCCTGCCCGCCGCCATGGGGGCCAAAGATCTGGATAGGGTCGAAGCATTGATCACCGCTGAGTTTGCGGAAAAGCTCGCGGGCCAAGCCGCCGCTCAACCGACCTTCATGCGCCACCCTTTCGACGGTTTGGTGCCCGAAGGTTTCGAGGACACTCCTGATTTGGGCAAGCGCTGGGTCTTCTTCCTAGACGCCGCGGGCGTAGCGCGCTTTGCACGGCCCGCCTATGTACTCGGTGGCAAGTTCGATCCTGACTTGGGTCATTGGCTGCGGGTGTACCGTGACAATGGCCGCCCCCCCAGGGATCTGCCCGAGCCCTCCCGCGAAGAGCCAGAGGAAGAAGAACTTGATTCGACCGAAGAGCCCGACGGGAATTAGGGTCGTGGCCAAGGAAATGATGTGACCAATCGGATTAGAAATCCGATGTACTCTCCAACCTGATCTGACGCAAACCCCCGAGAATCAAGAACTTACAAGAGCCTAGTTGGGAACAGGCCCCGAGATTTGCCTCGGGTTTGCCTCAGGGTCCG
>CALEMP010000072.1 GCA_937910685.1 uncultured bacterium | reverse complement strand
ATGGCCTAGTGCAAGAACGGATTTGAGAGCCCTCTGGTTACACCCTAAATTTCACGGATTTCAACACTGAAAGGGGCCAGTACCCCTCACTCTTGATCGGGCCACACGCCCCCATCGAGGGATAGCCGATCGTCCATGCGTTCCGTGTGGAAATCGTTGTCGCCGCCCCCGTAACCCATGCTGCTTAGGTCTTGCAGTTCGAAGGGGGTTAGGGGCGCAAGATCGTTTTCCATTCGCGGAGACCCCTGGCGCAGTCGCAGCAAGCCCTCGCGCATGTGTGCCAAGTCCTTCTGGAATTGCTCACGGCCTGCGCTGCCCTCGGGCAAAGCGACCCCGGGACCAAAGCCGCCTCCGGCTACACTCAGGTCAAAACGCACCATGTTCTCGATGGTTGGACCGCGCATGTCCATGGTGACTTGTTCGCTGCCTCGGATCCAACTACTGCGCCTTAGGGGAACTCGTCGACCCTCTTCGAAGATGATCAACTCGGACAGGTAGGCGCGCGGATCGGCCGCAGCTCCCCGGGCCATGGGCAGCAGGTTGCGGCCTCCCATGGGGGCAGCATGGTCACTGCCCGTGGCAGCCAAGATCGTGGGGGCGAGGTCGACGATCCCCACCGTGCCGGATACTACCCGGGGCTCTTCAATCCCCGCGGGCCAACGCAGGATGAGGGGCACCTGAATGCTCTCCAGATGCACCGATCCCCTGTGGGTCTTGCCGCCGTGCTCAAAGAACTCTTCCCCATGATCGCTTGTCACAACCAGCAGGGTGTCCTGGTCGAGCCCCAGGTGCTTGAGGCTTTTGAGCAATCGCCCTAGTTGATCATCCACATGACGAATGCCCCCGTCATAGCGCGCGACCAAATTTTGCAGGTCCCTGGGATCCATGTCCGCGTGTACGGGGGACACGGGTGCCGTGACCCGGGTGCCGTCGATGTCGCCTTCGTAGGTGGGATCGAACTGGGAATGGAATGGCTCGGGGCTGACGTAGGGGTTGTGCACATCGAACAGGTGCAAGAACAGGAAGAAGGGCTGCTCCTGTTCGCCGCGGTTTTCCAGCCAGCCGATGGCTTGATCCACAACCTGGGACGTGGAATGAATGACCCCGAATAGTTCTGGGTGTTGCGCGTACAAAGCACGCATGCCATCCGCGTCGTCCGCGTCTCGGGCGGCCATCCAAGCAGGCCCCACCTCGGGGTGACTGTAGAAGTTGTGCCCCAGGCGTTCCCACCGGTTAAATCCCCGGCCGAAACCAAAACGCGCATCCAGGTACTTCCAAGTGAACCAACCCGCGGTGTCATAGCCCGCCGCTTGCAGGCTCTCCGCAAGGAATCTTCCCCGTAGGTCCGGTGCAATGGGTTGGCCCTGTGCATCGAGGCGCCGCCAGAGGCGGTCGTCGTCGATGCCATGGGCGCTGATGGGCAAGCCCGTGAACATGGTGATGTGGGCGGGGAGGGTCCAGGAGGTGCTGGAGATGCAGCGCTCAAAGCGCACGCCCTCGGCCGCCACCTGGTCCATGACCGGCGTGGTGGCAAAGGGATAGCCCGCGCTGGAAAGGTGGTCCGCCCGCAGGGTGTCGATGCTGACCAGCAGCACATGGGGCCGAGCAGGGGCAAGGACCTCTGGGCTGCAGCTCACCAGTAGAACGCTGGCGAGGCAGAGGAGGCCAGCCCTGGTGGGGTGCTGGCGACCGTAGGAGGGAACTGTGGGGGGGCAAGACGGCGGGGCCATAGGAGCAGCCTAGCACCCGGGGATCGAAACCCAGTGGAGACTTTGGCCTCTCCTTGAAGCAGTGGGCCAGTTGCTAAGAGTTAGGCCCCCCGGTTTCCTCCCACAACCCCCATGGAGACCCTCTGCCCACCCCGGACCAAACGGACCAAAGCTAAGCGGGTGCCTGTCCCCTGGAATTCCCCCCAGGGACCTTGGTGCCTCAGGACGTAGGGGTCCTTCGTTTCTACCGGTTGAATGTCTCACAACCCGGAGTAGAACTCGTATGTCAGCCTATGAAGTACCTCTCGCCAGTTTTTGTTCTCCTCGTCCTCATTTCCGTTTTCTCGTGTGCAGCCACTAGGGATGTTTCTGAGCTTGATCGTCTTGGGCTTGAGCGAGACGTCTTGGCTGTCGCCGCTAGCTATCAGGATTGGGGTGGACCGGTAGATTTCCAGCTACGTTTTGGTCCGACCCTTTGCATGATTCCGCCATTGGAGCCTCGCTTCAGTGAGAGCGATCCCTCTGGGCCTCACGCAGAGAAGCTCTACTTCATTCATGCCTCGGATGGGGCGAGCTATGCGGGCGTGGATTATTCGAAGGCCAATGAGGGCGGCCATCTTATGCTTGATTCAAAATCCGACCCAGAGGCCCGCTCCCCATCCTTGCCGGATTTTGAGCATGAATGGAGTCAGATCCTCGTGAAGGAAGCGTTTGCACCTTCGCCCCATGATGGGAAGGAGGCTGAACTGAAGCAGCCCTTCGGTGGCAGTGGGCAATGGAACCATACGGTTCAGCCGGCCGAGCGCGATGGCGAGCAGTATGTGCCGGGTGATTTCGTGGGGCTCTACTTGATGTTGCACACTTCAAAGGAAACGCCTGACACAGACGAGGGCTGGGTCTATGCCACGGTCCAAGCTGACGGTGCGGTGACTGCTTATGGTCAGATCCCCTCTTGTATCGTGTGTCATCGGCGCGCTGGCCCTGATCGAATGTTCGGTTTGCCAGACGTAGATCACGAGCCCTTTGTTTTGAACTGATTTACGTTGGCGGGGCCTCGGCGTAGGGGGCCGAGGTCTCTTGAATGGGCCCGCAGGGGAGCTGCTGAAAAGCCGGCTTTGGGGATACCAGAGAATGGCAGCAGATCAGTTGAGCTGCGCTAGACTGCACCCATGATGAAACAGATCTTTAGGTGGACGCTGGGCCTTCTGGCGGTGCTCCTGGTGGTGCCAATTGCGGAGTGCCAGGGAGCAGAGAATAAGAGCGATCTGCGCGTGCTCTTGGTCAGCCACGATCCGGCCAACGTGCATGTGCCCTTTGCGGACATGGCCAGCGAACGCACAATGGTGCTCTATGCCGAGCGCGCGGAGCTCTTTGAAGCCTTGCTCAAGGAACACTTCAACCATGTCCGCATGGTCTACGGTGACAACTACACCGCAGACATGTCGAACGAGGTAGACGTCACCTTGTTTGATTCGAGGCCCAAGCCCCTACGGGCGGCCGAGCGCGCCAAGGATCCGGTGACGGGTGAGATGGACTACCGTCCGGCCGAATATCTGCCCGCTGACTTTGATCGGCCGGCCCTCATGATCGCCGAAAACTCGCCGCTGATCGGAGAGCCTCTGGGGCTCAAGCTGGATTGGTTGTGAATGTGTCTCGACTCCTATGCGCACGGGCTGCGCATGAAACACGAAATTTTCCATTCACCGAACAAGGTCCAGTTGACCATCGAAGAGTTGCCGACCCCAGATGGTTATGCACAACATCCGAAGGGTAAGCAGCTAGGCGAAACGATGCCCATGTGGCGGGTTCAGACCGAAGGCTACAAGGATGGCAAGGGCCAATTGGTCGGCGTGGTTTCACGGGATGCGGGCTTCTTCGATTCCCCCGATGTGGAGTGGATTTCCGGTGGTGTGAACTCCAAGGGGCCAGAAGCTGTCGCTATCGGGCGTCACGGGAATTTCCTCCATTGGGGTTTTGCGGCCTCGCCCAAGTACATGACGCCCGAGGCCAAGTTGGTGCTGGTGAATGCCCTGCATTACATCGCCAAGTTTGATCGCCAGGCGCCCGTGGCTCGCAAGGTTGCCGGTACCGTGCTGCGCGAATCCGTGCTTGAAAATCTGGGTGGTATCACCGAAGCCGGCTACGCCGAAACCCTCGTTCGCTACGCCGGGTACCGCAAGGATTCAGAGGATCGGAAAGCCGCCATCCAGGCCAAGATCGATGGGGGTGAAGAGGTTTCGGACATGGATAAGCAGATGCTCACGTACCCCGCCATGGAAAACCCCGGTCGTTTTGACCGGGTGCGCGGCTACTTTTCGGATGATGCCTGGAAACTTGTGGATGGTGATCCCCAGGCGATCGAGCAGTACCTGGGAAGCAACCTTCCGTACATGCACCCCACGGGTGGCTGGTACGAATTGGGTGTGGACGAGGAGTTGAGGAGCTTTGTGGTGGGCAACGCGGACCCCGCGTTCCTAAGCCGGGCGATCCAAGCGCTCGGGGATCCCGAGAAGTCGGACTTGGCCCAACGCTTGCTCATGCGCTACACGAATCAGGATTTCGGAGAAGCCAGCCAGTGGCAAGCTTGGCTTGCCAAGCATCAGGGCAAACTGTTCTTCTGCGAAACCGCCGGATACAAGTGGCTCGTGAACACCCTGGATGGGGCGGATCAAACCCCGGCGAAACCCGACCTGAAGCCCACCGCGAAGTCCCCGGTGGCCATGGCCTTCAGCGCCGTCCCCGAGGGTGAACATCACCGCTTGACCCTGAGTGTCAAAGTCTTCAAAGGCTGGCATACCTACGACTACGTTCCTGATGACGCGGCCTACATTCCCATGAGGCTTGCCTTGGCTTTGCCCGAGGGCGTCGAGCAAATCGGTGATTGGAAGAGACCCGCATCCCATCCGGACCAGATAGAGCCAAGAGTGAGGGTCTTCGAAGGCAACCTAACCTTCGAATGCCTCGTGAAGGGCGCGCAGAGTGGTGCGGAAATCGACTGCAGCGTGCGCTACCAGGTCTGCGATGCCCGCTTGTGCCATCCACCCACAAAGAAAAGCCTGAAGGTCGTGATTCAACAGTGATCCTGCTAACCCAGGCCTCACCGAGCAGTGCCATCCGCCTTGGCGGTTCCCGCGCGGACACTCTCAGGTGAAGCGCCAACCAGCTTGGTGTAAAGCGTTGGGTCGGTAGCTCCTTCAGTCCCGAAGACCAAAACCCGTGAAGTGCCGTCGAGGGCTAATTTAGTGGCAAGACTTGGAGTGCCACTCGCCCGTTCTAGTGCCGCGATGACGCAAGCTGCCGACTCGCCTGCAACGATGGCTGTGTCGCCAGCATGGGGGAAGGCGAGCGTACCCATTGCAGCAACCGCCATGGCATCGTCTACCACCATAAAATCGCGGACCCCTAGCCGCAGTATTTCCCAAGCCAGCTGGGATGGCTCACCGCATGAGAGTCCGGCCATCACGGTTTCGATGTCACCCGTCAGGCCGGTACGCAAGCCAGCCGCGGCACTTTCCATTAGACAGGCAGCGTTGCTAGGCTCTGCGACGATCAGCTTTGGACGCTCGGCGCCGTAATGCCACCACAGGGCAGCACAGACCGCGGCTGCCACGCCGCCCACGCCACCTGGTACCACCACATGGGTAGGCGCTTGGGGCAACTGTGCCAACGCCTCGCTACACATCAGGCAGTAGCCGTGCATGACGTCGCGCGGGATCTGGAGATAGCCGTCCCAGGAGGTATCCGACACGACCGTCCAGCCGGACGCTTGTGCGTCCTCAGCCGCGCGGCGCACCGTCTCGTCGTAGTGGCCAGGATGAACAATGACGTGCGCGCCGTAGCTAGCGATTGCATTGATGCGTCCTTGACTCACCGTTTGGTGTACATAAATAACGCAAGCGCAACCAAACCGCTGTGCGCCCCAGGCGACTGAACGCCCGTGGTTACCGTCCGTGGCACAAGTGACCGTGAAGCGCTGGGTGACCTCCGCATAAGCGCCGCTGAGTAGATCTGTAGCTGACACATCGGATTTGGTTTCAGCGCTCACGAATTTGGCCAATGCGCGACCGACCGCATAAGCACCACCGAGTGCTTTGAAACTGCCCAAGCCGAAGCGTCCACCTTCATCCTTGTAATGCAGTTCAGCGATGCCGAGGGTCTTGGCGAGCCCGCCGAGGGGCACTAACGGTGTCTGCGCATATCCCCGCCAAGCAGTGATCTCTTCAGCAGCTATTTGTGCCTCGTCCGCGGACATCACCACGGTCAATGAATCCGGGTAGGGGGACGCGCCCAGGTCCGCCGAATTGGCAACATGGATGGTCTCCGCCGATAGACGCTGATGTGCAATATTCATGGTGGCCTGCAGACGATGAGCTACGCGCTAGGCACGGGCCCGTTGCATGATAACGACATGCGCGTCCCCGCGGGGGCCCTGTTGGACTGGGGCGTATACGCGCATGCACAACCACCCGTTCGCTTTGCACGGAATGGCCTGGAAGGGCGCCTCGAGTTGCTGGCGTGAGATGCTCCTAGGGTCGGCGATTCAATCGTCCACCACCAACCACAACACCGTCCCGCCGAGGCTTGTCAATTTCGCGCGAGTACTGCCCGGCGAAGGGCGCGTGCTGCTTGGATGGCGAGGAACCGATCTCCATCGGGGTTTAGGTGGACGCCGTCGCGGGTCAGGATGGAATGCTCTTGGTTCTTTGGGTTGAAGAGCCGGAGGTGTTGGCGGAAGGCTCTGCTGAGGTCGCAGAGGGTTGCGCCTTTTTCTCGGGCCACGCGACGGGAGATGGCGGAGAACTGATCCAGCATGGTGTCGAGGCCATTTGAACCGTGGGCTTTCTCTCCGATTATGCCGGGGGTTGTGAGGACCACGGTGATTCCCGCATCTTGGAGTCGCCCGATCAGTTCTCGTAGGCCGCTCTCAAAGTCCTCGGGGGGTGTCCCGGCACCACTTGTCGAGTGCCATACATCGTTGATCCCGATGTAGATGAACACAAGGGTCGCTTGCTTGTCCATCACGTCCGCTTCGAAACGCTTGAGAAGGTCGGGCACCTTGTGGCCACTGATGCCCGCGGGGATGATTTGTACATCGGGACGAACTTTGGAGAGGCTTTTTCGGATCAGGTCCACGAACCCGCCGTCATTGTTTCCGGCCTGGGTGATGGAGTCCCCCAGGAAGGCGATCTTTTCATCGGCCTGCAGCACTTTGGCCAGCAGCTCAGCCGTAGCCGCTTGGATCTGGGCGGGGTTTCGTCGAGCAGCAAAGAGTTCTTCTAGGCATCCTTCGGGACCATAGGCCCGGTCCCAAGAGTTGTGTCCTACCCCTGGAAGCTCAGTGAATTGAACAGGGATGTCCAATGCGCGCAATGCCTTGACCATTGCCTGGGAACGAGCCACAGGGACTCGCTCGTCAGCGGTTCCGTGCCAAACCAGCACTGGCAGACCCGCCAGTCGGTGCGCTGTCCGCTGGTCTCCGCCGCCACAGATGGGCGCGACCGCGGTGAATACGTCCGGCCGTCGCAGGGCCAAGTCCCAAGCGCCTGCACCGCCCATGGATAAGCCTGTGAGGGCCATGCGGTTCAGGTCGATCGGGTGCTTGCGGATGACTTTCGCCAGGCTGGCAAGTGCGGCTTTCATGGCCTGGGTTGGTTCGGTGTCTTGGACGAACTGGGCGGAAGACAAGCTGTTCATGTTGGCCCATGAGTCATCCTCTGGGCACTGGGGGGCCAGCACGAAGGCGCCATACCGTTGTGCTAATTCCGGCTGGGCCATTCGCGCAGGGAAGTGTGCCTTCTGGATTTCATTGTCCGTCCCCCGTTCCCCGACCCCATGCAGGAAGAGCACGAGGGGATAGGTCTTGCCCTCAACGATTTCCAATGGTGGGAGGAGCAGGTAGGGGTAGGTCCGACCCTGGACCTGGACCTCGCCCTTCAAATAGGTTGGCATGCTCGGGGAGTGGAGAGGTTCCTGGAAGGTGAAGGCAAGTGCAACGCAGGTGGCGAAGAAGGGAGTCATAGGATGATGACTTTACTCTCTTTTTCTCGATGGGGACTGGGATTGCTTGAGCTCGCTTGTCCTGGTTTGCCTACATCCCGGTCTTCCAATGCCGCCTCTTCGGTCGCACAAAGGCGCAAATAGGGAGCCTTGCGAGGTTGCTGTTCACGCCCAAATGTCCACGGCTGCTCCAGGTCAGGTGCGTGCGATCCGGTCGCAGCAGTTCGGGTAGACCGTGCCCGAAAGCCCATTGAGCGACTTCTAGGGGGGAAGACGCCTGCCGGGCCCCATACCCCACTGGGCAGAGTTCTACAATGTGCGCCTATGGCGAACATGGAATACCTGAGGGGGTGGACCCGATGAGCGATGCTCTTCCCTTGATTGCCCTGACCGTGGGAGACCCCGCGGGCATTGGGCCGGAAATTGTGCTGGAGGCGTTGGAGGACAATGCCCTCGCTCGGCGCGTCCGCTTGTTGGTCATCGGACCTGCGGCTTTGCGCCCCGCTGCCTTGCCTAACTCGGGCGTGGACGACCGCCCGGGACACCGCTGGTTGGAAACCCCTGGGCCGGATTCCTGGACCATGGGGGAGGCGCAAGAGTCCTGCGGCGCCGCAGCTTTAGCCGCCCTGCGCGAAGGAGTCCATTTGGCCCGCGCTCACCAAGTGGCTGCCCTGGTCACTGCTCCCGTATGTAAGGAAGCGCTGCACCTGGCCGGCGAAAAGATCGAAGGTCAGACCGAATTACTGGCGCGCTTGGACGCGACCTCGCGCTTCGAGATGATTGGTCTTTCAGGAAAACTGCGGGTGATGCTTTTGACGCGCCACCTGCCCTTGAGCGAAGCCATTGCGAGCATCACCACCAAGCGCGTGGTGCAACATCTTGAGTTGTTCGACGAAGCCTTGCGTGGGATTGGGATCGAGCATCCCCGCATCGCTCTCGCGGGCCTCAATCCCCACGCCGGGGAAGGGGGAATCTTGGGCAGGGAAGAACAGGAGATCCTCGAGCCAGGGGTGCAACGTGCCCGGGCTGCGGGCATCGATGTGCTCGGACCCCGCTCTCCGGATACGGTCTTTCTTGAAGCCTCCGAGGGTGACTTCGATGGGGTCTTGGCCCTTTACCACGATCAGGCGTTCATTCCGCTCAAGCTGCTTTCCCATGGAACGGGGGTGACCTGGATCGCGGGCCTCTCGTTCCTGCGCCTCTCCCCGGTGCATGGCACAGCCTTCGACATCGCAGGCAAGGGCGTCGCGGACGCCAGCAATCTTCTGGCGGCGATTGGAACCGCAGCGGATTGGTGCGACCGGCCCGAGGGCGGCCGAGCCCTGTTGGCGCAACCCCGCTTGGGTTGTCCGGCCCAGGGAGGGTGAGGTACTCGGGGCGGGGATTTTGGAAGGGCTAGTGAGCCCCAGAGGCAGGTCCTGGGGCCTTGTGTGGGTGGTATGCTGGCCTCCGACCCCTCTCTTGGGGCCCCAGGGGCTACAGATTCAAGCAATCGCGGGTAGACTTCCGAAAGGTCCTACGGACGGCAGACCACTCCCAATCGGGTTTTCCCCTGCCTCTGGACCTCTCCTAGGCCTTCATCATGATCCAACGTAAAAAGAAGATTGTCCTCTACCAGCCCAAGCAGGTGGACGAAAGCCTCGGCCTCGAGTCCAGCAAGGACATGTTGCCCTTAGAGATGCTGACCATCGCGGCCTTTCCCGATCAGGATGGCTACGAGGTGGTGATCATCGATGGTTCACTTTACGCCGGCGAGAATGGTCACAATGCATTCATCGATGCCAGTGAAGGTGCCATGTTGGTGGCCACCACGGGGATCCTTGGGTACATGGTCAATGACGGCTGGCTGGCCATGAACAAACTCAAGGCGCGTTACCCAAGTCTGCCCGCGGTGATCGGCGGTTGGTTCGCCAGCGTGCGCCCGGACTTGCAGTTGGAAACGGGCCTGTACGAAGCGGTGATCATGTCCCAGGGAGAATTGACTTTCCGGGATGTGGTGCACGCCATCGATGCGGGGGAGCCCCTCGATAACGTGGCGGGACTTTCGATCCTGCGCGACGGTCAAGTGATCAAGACCCCCCCGCGTCCCGTGGTGGGTTGGGACCAGATCGCGCAAATGCCCTGGCACCTGTTGGACATCGAGCCCTATCGCCAGCATCAGGCCCGCGCGGACAGCGCCCGGGATGTGCTGCGCCTGCCCACGCCCCCTTGGATTGGCTACGGCAAGCCCTACTTTGGCATCACCTACTTTGGCAGTTACGGCTGTCCCGAGCCCTGCACCTTCTGCTGCTCTCCGCTGGTGACCGACCGCCGTTGGAAGCCCGTGCCCGCCGAGCGCATGCTCGACGACATCCAAAATATCTACGAGCGTTGGGGCTTTGACTCGATCCGCTTCCATGACGCGAACTTTGGGGTGCAGGAAAAGCGCTCCCGTACATTTGCTCAGGGGCTCATCGACCGCAAGATCAAGATCGGCTGGAATGCGTTCATCGAGACCCATTCGATTCTGCAATACAAGCAAGACACGCTGGATCTGATGGCCGAGTCCGGCATGTATGTGGCCGAGATTGGTGCCGAAACCGGCACGGACGCCATGATGAAGGACATCGGCAAACCGATCCATGGGGACGACAACATTGAAGCCGCTGTCAAGATGGATCGCCTTGGTATTCAGGGCTCGATCACCTACATCATTGGCTTCCCCGGCGAAAGCGAAGAGTCCATGATGGCAACCATCGACCAGTGCCGCCGCCTGCACATGGCCGCACCCCATGCGCGCCCGAATGTGTGGCCCTTCCGTCCAATTCCCGGCACAGTCATGTGGGATCAGGCGATCAAGCTGGGCTATGAAGGCCCCACGACGATTCCAGAGTGGGGATCCATTGGCGAATACCATCTAGAAGAAACCTGGCCCGGCAACATTCCCCCCAAGGTCACCGAGGCGCGCATGATGTATCAGCACTATGCGACCCTGAACTGGGGCCTGGCTCGCGGACGCCGGCGCGGGTTCTGGGAGCAACGCGCAGAAAATCGCCTTGGGGACGGCAGTTTCGTGCATGGCCAGTTCGAGAGCAAAGTCTTTGGTGTCTACAACAAGCTGCGCCGCAAGATTCTGCGTCCCGATGACCTGCCCCGTTCCTGGGTGGACCCGGGACACAAGACAGGGACCGCGGGGAATAAGCGTTCCGCCGCGACGAAGGCGATGACTGATACGACGAAGAGTTGAAGTCTGCGGGGAGGGCCATGCCCAGTGCAAAGCGTTGGGACCTGGCCCTAGGCCCCCGCTAACTGCTCCAGGATTGCCAGGGCGCTGGCGTCGTTGAGGGGGCGGTTGGAGCTGGTCAGGAGTTCTCGGCCGATGACATTGCAGCCCAGGTGGCCGAGCATGAGCCGGAGGGCGACGAGGAGTTTTGAACCTCCGCCCCCTGAGTGGGTGGCGATGGCCGCTGGTTTGGTGCTGAACACTTCGCGGAAGTCATCGCAGCCCACCGACAACCAGGCGACGGCATTGGTCAAGCTGGGGGGATCGAGCCGTTGTACTCGGGGGCGCAGATCAAGAACGCGTTGGCTTCGAGGAAGAGCTTGGCGAGCGGGGCCAGGGCTGGGGGTATGCCTTTTGCTTGGGCTTGGGGCGTGTAGAGCGGCAGGTCGAGCTCTGTCAGGTCAAGGAGTTGGGTGCGCTCGATGGTAGGAGCCGCTAGGGATGCGAGGTGCTGTGCCAGTTCGAGGTTTTTGCCGTTGCTGGCAGTGATGATGAGAAGCATGGGGGGATGACGGGCTGAGTGAAGGACCGGGGCGCTAAGGGTGCTCAATCAAGAGGTGCGCTTGGCTGAGTCTTGGGAAAAGGTTGCGTGCTCATTTCAGTCATGCAAAGGCAATAGGAAGCATCGCCTGAATCAGACACTCACTCGCTGAAAGTCCAGGGCGAAGCCGCCGCGAACAAAAACAACGCCCACATCGCCATTGGTCACTTCGCCTGCAGTTTTGCCTACAACTGGCAGCTCTTCCCGGCGACCCTCTTCGTCGAGGAAGGTAATGTAATAGGAGGTCCTTGCCATTGCATTGCCGCCTCCTTGGAGTTCGGTGCGTTCATCGAGGACTCCCACGACCCGCCGTTCGAGGGGCGCTGTCTGGTAGCCACTCACGGTGCTCGTGGCCTTGGATGCGGTTCGGATGAAGATCCCGACCATGACCACCCCGAGCAAGGGGGCGAGTCCAATGAGTTTCATGGCTCCGGGGAGGATGTATGTGAAGCCGGCTGCGACGGCTAGAAACACCAGGCCAACAAAGATGCTCATGGCTGTACCTATGCCTGCGATTGCCCTAAAGGCGGAAAAGGACGGCGGGGTGGGGGGCACACGTTGTTGCAGGGCTGCGAATTCTGGTGCTTCGCGCACCAGGGGCAGCTCCCGTTGAATGCGGTCGGACAGGCTGTCGTATTCAGTAGCAGGACCCTCCTGTCGTGGCATCTCGTGGCCGCAGAATTCGCAAGTGGCTCGCCTTGCGTGCGATGCCGCAGCGCCACAGTTGGAGCAGATTTGGTTGGTCATGGGTAGGATCTCGGTTTGGATCCTGAATGGGGTTTACGCATTCTTGCCGCAGCACTTTTTGAATTTCTTGCCGCTGCCGCAGAAGCAGGGATCGTTGCGACCGGTTTTCGCTGTCTTGTGAACCACGGTTTCCTGCTTGGGTCCCGCGTGATGGTGGGGGTTGCTGCCGGTCTTTACGGTCTCGAGAAACTCAGCCCGGGTGGACTCGATGGCCGCGCGGATTTCAAAGGCATGGGAGAGCACGTGTTCTTCGGCCAAGTGATCCACCAAAGCATGCAGTAAGGGGGGCACATCGTCCGCCAGGGGATCCTTGCGCTTGAGGCGGGCGGGCATGCTGTGCCCGAGGGCCGCGTGCATGTCTTGGCCATCTAGCTCATGGGGCGCCTTGCCGATCTCGTCGTAGCAAACCGCCAAGAAGGCCGCGGCGATGCGGCGCTGGTCCTCCGGCGAACCCTTGAGTTTGGAAGAGTGCTCCGAATCAAAGAACGACGCTAGGGTCAGGGTGATCTGCTTCTTGCTCATGAGGGGAGTCTAGCTTTTTTGAGTCAGGGGTGAAACCGGGGGCCCACAGATCCGTTCTTGGGTTGTGAGCAACATGCGAAGAGAATGGTGGAACTGGAGCCTTGGGCTCTTGATGGTCCTTGGGTGTTTGCCAGGGGCTGGGGCCCAGAGTGGTGGGGCCCAGAGCGGTGCGGCCCAGAGCGGTGGGCAGGATGGACTCAGCAAGAGGGAGCTACGCGCCCAATTCGAGGATGCCAAGAGTCAACTTTCCGCCCCGCGACCCGCCGGCCGGGCCAGTGCCGTGCGCAAGTTGAGCAAACTGGACAGGCGCGAAGCTTGGGAGCTAATTTTTGAGGTTTTGGACGATGGCCAGGCCGAGGCAGCAGATGCGGCCCAGTTGGCACTTCGGGACTGTGATGAAAAGCGCGTGCTGGAAAAGTGGGCGGGGCGCGAGGGGTTGCGTTCCAAGGAACTCGGCCGCCGTTGGCGGATCGCGGAAATCACCGGTTGGATGGCAGGGCCGTTCGAGGCCCGGGAATTGTCCGGATGGTTGCGGGGCGCGGATGACGAAACCACCCGGCTGCTCTTGCGCTCGGTGGAACGCTTGGCCCAGCGCGATTGCATCGTGGGCGGGACGGATCAGCTCGTCAACCGGATCGCATCCCTTGCGTGCTCATCCCGTGCCTCGGGGGCGGTGAACGCGAGTGCCTTGATGGCCCTGGCCCAGCTGGACGGGACCCGCTTGGCTGCCTTGGCCTTGCCTGCTACCGCTTCCAAGAAACCCAAGTTACGGGTGGGGGGCTTGTTGGCCCTGGAAGAATGGGTGTCCCAGAATCAGGCCCTTGAGGGGAAGGGCCCCGAGGTGGGCGTCTCTCAGTTAGAAGCGGGCTGCCGGCGTTTGGCCGATGACAAAAATGTGCTCGTGCGACGCGCGCTCTATTCCGTGCTGAAACGGGTTCCACGGCGCAGCTCGGTTGAGCTGCTTGTGGATGCGCTCTCCCAGGAGGAAGCCATTCGTTTGCGAGGGGAAGTGAGTCATGCCCTGCAGCAGCTTTCGGGCTTGCGCTATCGCGGGGACCCGAGGCCGTGGCGGGCGTGGCTCAAGGAACTCAAACCCGGGCCCTTGCCCGTGCCCGTCAGCAGCGGACCCGCCCCCAAAGCCGAGGGCCGCACCGCGGCCTCGGGGGGCGAGCGTTTGCCCTTGAACAGCAATCGGGTGGCTTTGCTGATTGACCTGTCGGGTTCCGTGCAACAGGAACTCAAGACCGGCAATACCCGCAAGGAGGTATTGGATGGTTACATCCAAAACACTCTTCGGAGCCTACCGGTGGGGACTCTGTTCCAATTGGTGCCCTATGCGGCCAAGCCCCATCCTTGGCCGGACGAGCCCAGGGTCGCGGACCGGCGCATGGGGCAACGGGCTCAAGAGTACTACGATGACTTGCACTTGGCGGGACCGGGGGATCTGTGGGAGACCCTCGAATTGACCCTTGCGGGGGGAGAGCTCGACAGTGTCTTGATCCTCTCCGATGGGGCACCCACGGGAGGCTTTCATTGGGACTTGGGATTGTTTGTGCAGTTGACGCTCGAGCGCGTGCGCTTTGCCCCGGTCAGTTTTGATCTGGTGTTGGTCGATGCGGGCAAGCGAATCACCAGGCACTGGCAGGACTTGGTGGACGGGACCGGCGGGACCATGACCTCGGTTCGATTGGCAGCAGCCAAGCAAGACAAGAAGAAGGGACGACGTACCAAGAGGTAGCTGGGGAGGCCTTGGATATATGGCAAGCTGTTCGTCGAATGAGCATGACCCCTAAAGATTGGCACGAGCGCTATGTAACCACCAACACCCCTTGGGACTTGGGGCAAGCCCATCCCGAGTTGCAGGCTCGGATTGACGCGGGCCAATTCGCTCCACCAAGGGAAGGGGCGCGGGCCCTTGTGCCAGGTTGCGGTCATGGGCACGACGCCTTGGCGCTTTCTGCCGCGGGTTGGTGCGTCACGGGTTTGGATTGCGTGGAGTTGGTGACTGCAGCGGGAGGACTTGGTGCTGGACTGCGGGAGGCTTTGGCCGAGGGTGGAGGAGGCCTTGAGATTTGCGATGCCCTGGGTTTCAAGGGCCAGCAAAAATTCGATCTTGTGTTCGAGCATACTTTTTTCTGCGCCATCGAACCCGAGTCCCGTCCCGCTTGGGGAACCATGATGCAGGGTGCTCTGGCCCCTGGGGGCCAACTTGCGGTGCTGTTGTTCCCAGGGGACAAGCCAATCGAAGAGGGCGGGCCGCCCCATCGCTACGGGGTGGCGGACATGCAAGAAGTTCTGGGCCCGGAGTTCGGGCTAACGGGGGATGAGGTCGTCTCCAAGGCTGTCTCCAAGCGCAGTTGGCAGGAGCGTTGGGTGGTGTTTTCCCGCAGCGCAAAGCTCGGGTCCACGTCCTAGGACTTGGGTCGGGTGTAGAGGCGGTACTGGAAACGTCCACGGCTCCGGGTGAATCCCGGCAAGTATTCGAGCAGTCGTAAAACGGACCCCATACCGCGCAGCAAGCGGCCCATGCGGGGGCTGAAGTTGCGCGTTCTGAATTCCATTTCTTCCGCTGGTGGAGTCGCTTGCAATCCGAGCTGCCCTGCGGGCACGAAGCCGGCTGCCAACGCCATGGATTTTACCTCAGCCGGGGCAAGGGCTTCAAAGGGGCCAATGTTTGGGTCCGGCGAGAGCACATACTCGACCCCGCCCGGTCCCTGTCCCCGGGAACGCAGGCCTTCGGTCCAATTGTGGTAGGAGCTCTTGGAGACAAAACCGACGAGCAGTCGCCCGCCTGGTTTGAGGCAACGGAACATCTGGGCCATCAGGTCTCTTCTTTCGGCCCCTCGCAATCCTTCCATGCGGAAGAAGCAGGTGAGAGTGTCGAAGTGTTCTTCGGGGGGCGCGAGCTTTTGGCCTGGCGAGTCCAAGATGTATTGCTCTGCGGGGGGGTTGATCCGTCGGGCGCACCAAGAGGCGACTTCTTCAGAACGCTCAAGAACCGACCAAGCGACCCTTCCGTTCTTGCGCCCCAGGCGGTCCGTGAGAATGCCCGTGCAAGGCAGCACATCGAGCCATTGGTCTGCTTCGCGTCTGCCCTCGATGGCGGGCAGTAGGGTTTCCACAGCTTGATCCAAGGCGCGCACTTCCCAGGCCCTGGGTTTGTTGTGACGCAAACCGTTCAATACACGGGCGCGCTGGTAGATCGTCAAGAGCTCAGGATCCCAGTCCGTTGGGTCTGCGCTGGAGGGAATCGGTTTGCCCGCATAGTGGTTGTAGTGCGCCACCTGCTTGAGGGGCCTGCGCTTGGGTCCTTTCTTGGGCAGGGACTTGGGGTAACCAAGAGCTAAGACCGCAACCACCCAGCGGTCCGGGGGCAAGCCGACCTTGGCCCCAAGCAAGCGGCCATCGCCTACCTGGGTGATCCAGAAACTGCCGAGGCCCAAGACCCCTGCGGCCAAGCTCATGTTCTCGATCAGGGCCGCGGCGGATTGCACGTTGGCATAGTTCTCTTCGCTGAAGCCTCTGCCGTAGGCAACCACGATGTTGACCGGTGCATTGCCCAGTTGGCTCGACACTTGGGCTAGGTCCAAGTTGATTTGTGGGTCATCCACCACCACCAAGTCCCACATCTGGTAGTTGCATGAGCTGGGGGCCCAAATGCCCGCGTGCAACACTTGGTTGATCAACTCCCGAGGTACCGGGTCGGGCTTGAAGCGGCGGATCGAGCGGCGGCTGTAAATGGCCTGCCAAAAGTCCATGCTGGGCGGGTTCGCTAGGGGCGCCTGGTTCCCGTCGTCGAGGGTGCCAGCATTGGACGACTGGGCCTCAGCCTCGGCTGGAATGCCGGAGCTCTCAGGGTCTACTTGTTCGTTGGGAGGCGTCATCGGGGATCAGGTCCCCCCCAGCATCGTCTTGGGGAGGTCCGAAAGGAAGGATCCCCTGGCAGGACCTCGATTGATAGGCTCTTTTGCCCAGGTTCTCTTTTTCCAGACCCCATAAGCGCCTATGCCTCACTCAAACCGTTCCCGCCGATCACATTCTTGGATTTTGGCTTTGTTGGTGGCTCTGATTGGTGCACAGGGGAGCTTTGCCCAGGACTCCCCAGCGGGCCCTGGCCTCAAGAGTCCGGCGGAACATCTCGGCCGTCCGGTGGGCACGGACTTTGAATTGGCCGATTGGGACCAGACCCGCTCGTTCCATCAGCAGCTGGCGGAGCACAGTTCCCATGTGTTGGTGAGCAACCTTGGAACCACCGCCGAGGGCCGGGACTTTTTGGAGATCGTGATCTCCAGCGAGGAGAATCTCGCGCGTCTCGATGAGATCCGCAACCTCAACCATATTCTCGCGGATCCGCGGGGTTGGAACGCCGAGACCCACCGCACGGCGGTGGAGAACGCGCCGGTGACCTTGGCCGTGTCGTGCTCCATGCACTCCACCGAGGTGGCGGGCACGGAATTCGGCATGCAGTTCGCCTGGTTGCTTGCGACCAGCGAAGAAGAACCTTGGAAGAGCGCTCGGGACAAGTGCGTGGTGGTGCTTTTTCCGACCCTCAATCCTGACGGGCTGGACACGGTGGTGGACTGGTATCGGCGCTGCGTGGGCACTGAGTTCGAGAGCTCGTCCCTTCTGCGGCTGTATCAGTTGTATAGCGGTCACGACAACAACCGGGATTGGTTTATGCTGACCCAGCCGGAGACGAGAATCGTGACCCGCGAGTTGTACAAGCGCTGGTTCCCCCAGGTGTACTGGGACGTGCACCAGCAGGGTTCGACTCGCGAGCGCTTTTTTGTGCCACCCTTTCGCGACCCCCTCAATCCAAACCTCGACGCGGGGATTATCACGGGCATCGATCTCTTGGGCACGCGCACCCTGTTCGATATGACCGCCAAGGGGCTGACGGGAATTTCCACCGGGGTGAGTTATGACATGTGGTGGAACGGGGGCAACCGCAATGTGCCCGTGCGGCACAACGTGGTGGGGCTCTTGACCGAGGCTGCTTCTTGTAATTTGGCCTCGCCGATTTTCCTTCCACGTGATCAGCTGCGCGCACCCCGCGGCTTGGGGGGCTATGTGCCCTCGAATCGTTTTCCCGCCCCTTGGCCCGGTGGTTGGTGGCGACTAGGGGACATCATTCGCTACGAGTTGGCCTTTGGTGAGAGTCTCTTGGGCAGTTTGAGCCGTGAACCGGAGGTTTGGCGTGCGGGTCAGCTGGCGGCGTCCTTGCGCACGGTGGAGGAGGGCGCGGGTGAAGGGGTCCGGGGCTGGATTTTCCCCCAGGACACCCCCGATCCGGACGCAGCCCTACGGCTGGTGCGCATCCTGCTGGACTCGGGTTTGGAAGTGCATCGCACCACTGAACCGTTTACAGCCAGCGGGCGAGTGTTTCCTCCGGGGACCTTGCTGGCCCGTCGGGACCAACCCTATGGGGCGCACTTGCAAGACCTGATGCAGGTGCAGCGCTATCCCGAGGGAGATCCGCCCTACGACGTGGCGGGTTGGACCTTGCCCCTGTTGTTGGGCGTGCGCCGGGTGGAATTTTTTGAGGCTGCGCCGGACAGCTTGGAACTGGTGCGGACCCAAGTGGAGGCTGCTGGTGCCTTCAGCGGTGACCCGCGCCTGGCGGGGATTCCCCGGGGTTGGATGTCGAGCGCGCATAGCTTGACCTGGAGTTACTTGGCCGCGCAACTGAAAGGGGGTGAGACGGTTTCGTTCTTGGGTGCGGGGGATCGCGCCGGACTGATTGTGCCGGGATCCCAAGCGGCGAACGCGGACGAAGACCCTTTGGTGCTTAGAGATTTGCCGCGCATTGGGCTGTATGCCCCCTGGAGTGGTTTCAAGCCCGAGGGTTGGATGCGCTGGCTGCTGGACACCTGGGCCATTCCCTATGTGACTGTGCGCAACGAGGATCTGCGCGGGGGGCAGGTGTCCGAAATGGTGGATGTACTCCTGTTACCTGGCAACCGAGCGGGGCAAATAGATGCGGGGCGCGCCGAAGGCACAGTGATGGAACGTTACGCCGGCGGACTGGATCCCGAGGGCGCGGTGGCGGTGGAGGAATTCGTGCGCGGGGGCGGAGTCTTGGTTGCCTGCGGAGCCTCTTCAGCCTGGGCCCGGGATTTGTTGGCCTTGCCCTTGGTGGATGTGACCCAGGAAGAGGGCGACTTCTCCTGCCCCGGCAGCATCCTGCGCGCTGTTCCCAATGAAAGCTTTTGGACCGCGGGTCTCGAACCAAGCCAAGCGGTGTTCTTCTCCTCTAGCGCAGCGTTCCGGTTGATGACCGGAGAAGAGCGCGAGGCCGCTCGGATTCCCGAGGCCAGGCAGCTTGAAATGCCCCTTTCCTATGCGCCTCGCCGGACCCTGCTGTCCGGTTGGGTAGAGAACCCAGGGGTGATCGCTGGCCGTGGTGCTTGGGTTACCGCGCCCTATGGGGAGGGCCGCGTGCACCTGTTTGGTTTCCAGCCCCAGTATCGGGGTTGGTCCCAACAGGCTTCCGGGATGTTGATGCGGGCGTTGTTTTTGAACGGAGCCCATTGATGGGATCTATGTCGAGGTCCCTGGGCCTCTCCGTTCTATTGGCCTTGGCAGCTTGCGCCCAGAATGAGTCCCGTTGGGCGCGACCGCCCATACCCACTCCGCCGCCGGAAGGCCTGCGGGTTCTGGAACGGTTGGACCGGAACACGGGCAAGGTCGTGCGGCGCTGGAGCATTCGCTATGCCTCCAATGGACAGGCGTTCCTGGACGGGCCCGAGTTGCTCTATTGGCCGGACGGAGCCTTGCGTGCGGAGCGAAACTGGGTGGATGGGGAGGCCACGGGGCTTTGGAAATCCTTCTATGCAAACGGCATTCTGGAAATGCGGGTGTCCCACGTGGATTCTCCCACCAGCATGGTTTTCTTCCATCCAGATGGCACGGTCAGGGCCCAAGGCATGGCGTCTAAGGGAGTCAAGAACGGGGAGTGGGCCCACTTTCATTCCGATGGTAGCCTTTCCCATCAAGGTGCCTATGTGCGCGGCATGAAGCAGGGGACTTGGACCTATTATCATGCAGGAGGCGGCCTTGCCAAGCGAGGCAACTACCTGGACGCACATGCCACGGGTGAGTGGCGCCGGTGGGAGAATGAGCCCGCCACCTGGGCTGACGCCTGGTGGCCTGAAGATTTCAAGGCCGATGCCCCCGCCTCCAAGAGCATAAGTTCACCCAAGTGATGACCCAATCCAACCTTCCGACCATCCGGCGCGACTACCTGATCCTGGCCCTCGTTGCGGCAGCGACCCTCCTGTGGGAGGTACTCGTCACGCGCATCTGCGCCCTGCGCCTGGCCTTTCACTATGGCTTCTTGATCGTCTCCAACGGTCTCTTGGGTCTGGGGGCTGCGGGCTCCCTGCTGTTTGCCATACGCGACCGAATCAAAGGGCGCGAGGAATTATGGTTGCGTCGGTTCCTCTGGCTGTCGGCGATTTCCATGCCCCTGTCCTATCTGTGGATGGTGCGTTTCCCGATTGACCCGGACGTGCGCTTCGGGGACCTGAGCGCGGCCCTGCCGTTTCTGTTCTACAACTTGGGCGCAGCGGTTCCATTTGCCACGGGCGGCTTGGTGATCGGGCTTTTGCTGGCCCGTCATGCTGAGCGCATTCACCGGGCCTATTGCGCAGATCTTCTGGGGGCCGCAGCGGGGGCATTGAGTTGTCCCCTTTTACTGTGGGGCTTCGGAGCTGGAGGGGCCGGGTGTGTGGCCTCGGCGCTCCTGTTCGGCGCCGTGCTGGTGGCCTATGAACCCCATGCCTCCACCAAGTTCCTACGGGGGCTAGGGGCAGCGGCTATGGTCGGTTGCCTAGCCTTCGTGCTGGTGAGCCCCAGCGCAGAAAGTTGGCTGCCGATTCCTTCCTCGAACGAGATCCGCCTAGCCCGGGGCCAAGAGGTTCGGCTTGGTACGGATAAGGTCTACTCTCGCTGGAGCGCTCTTTCCCGCGTGGACGTGTACCAGGTGCAGGAAGACGAGCGCAGTATGTTCATGCCCGGTCGGGCCGTGACCGAGCACCCGGAGAAGCAACTGTTCATTGCCCAGGATTCTTCCTCGGGCACGTTCATGCACGATTTTAGCGGCACGCCAGAAGGCCGCGCAAACCTGACCCGCAGCTTGTATTCCCTGGGCACCACTGTGCTGGGGGCAAAGAGCGTGTTCATCATCGGTGCAGGAGGCGGGTGTGACTTGTGGGGTGCCCATGAGGGCGGCGCGCAGCGCATAAAGGCCGTGGAACTCAACCGCCAGATCGTGGATCTGCACCGGGATGTATTTGCTTCCTACTCTGCGGATCTGTTGGATAAACCAGGGGTTGAGTTGGTGCACGGGGAAGGCCGCGCAGCGTTGATTCGCGAGGAAGAACGTTTCGATTTGCTGCAGATGTCGGGCATCGACACTTGGACCGCCCTGGCATCGGGCGCCTATATGTTGGCGGAGAACTTCCTCTACACCAGCGACGCGGTACATGACATGTTCTCCATCCTCAAGCCCGGGGGAGCAGTGCAGTTGACCCGGCTTTCGGGTGACGTGGAAGTGCTGCGGCTCTTGGGCACGGTGCACGAGGCCTGGCAAGGGGTGGGCAGTGGAGCCTTCGAGGATTGCGTGGCCGTGATCCACGCGGCGGATTTTGCGGCGGTCCTTTGCCGCCGAGAACCGTTCACCCAGGACCAATTGGGTCGATTGCAGAGTTACCTCGACAACGCGGGAATGGACGCTTCGTACTTTCCAGGCAAGCGCCTCGGCGGTGTGGTCGAGGCTCTTGTGACGACGCCGGACAAGCGCGCGTTTCAAGCCAGCGCCCCCAGTCGCATCGACCCGGTGGGGGACGATCGTCCTTTCTTCTTTCACTTTACGCGCTTCACCGACTGGGCCTCCGCGAAGGAATTGATCCACGCGCCCGCTTCCCAGGTTCAGGGCAATCCCCTGTTCATGGTTGTGCAGTTGGGGTTTGCGGTTCTTATGTCGGCCCTGCTCTTGGGCCTGCCCCTACTGGGTAAAAAGAAGCGGCCCAAGGGCCAAGGCCCGCGTCTCGCAACCTTGGGCTATTTCCTCAGCCTGGGGCTGGGCTTCATCTTCATCGAGGTCACCCTGATGCAAGAGTTGGTGTTGATCGTCGGCCATCCGGTGTTTTCCATCGTGATCACCTTGACCGCGATTCTGATCGCAACAGGAATTGGCAGCTTGGTCAGCGCCCGCTGGTTTGGTCACGCCCAAGCGCCTTTCTGGCTGGTGCCCGCCGCGCTGCTGCTGCTGGTGTCGGGCTGGAATGAAATGGGGCCAGAGATCGTGCGCTTCGCCGGTCACCTGCCCAGCGGTTTGCGTTTGCTGGTGGGTGGGCTTGTGGTGGTGCCCTTCGGTTTGGTGCTGGGTGTTCCGTTCTCCCATGGCATCGCGCTGCTGAGCAAGAGCAGTCCGGAGCTGGTTCCCTGGGCTTGGGCGATCAATGCTGCGGGCACGGTGATCGGTGCGGTCCTGGCGGCCATCGCCTCCATGGAGTTGGGCTTCTCCAATGTGTTGCTTGCGGGGGCCGCCTGTTACGTCGTGGCCCTATGGGCCCAGCAGGGTTTGAACCGCAAGCTGACCTAGCGTTGGCCTCGCCTTTGCTTGGTCGGTAGGCGTGAGCGCATGTGCCATTCGGCTCGACGCACTTGGGCCGGGGACCAGCCGCGTTTGCGCAACACGGTTCGCACCCGGTTCAGTCGGCGGCGAGCAAAGGCCATGCGTTGCAGTGACCGCGTGCGGGGTATGGGCATTTGCCTCGTGCCCACAAGGGCCGTGGCCAAACTGTCGCTGCCGGTGAGGCTGGCGATTTGTCCCATGGCGCTCTGGCGTTCCCGGGCCACCTTTTCGAGCTGGGTGATGCGGATGCTCTGGGCGCCGGGGGCGATGGAGGGGAATCCCGCGCTCTCCACATGGACGCCCCATTGGGAGAGCCGCTCTTGGAGGGCTTCGTGTAGTTCCTGGTTCAAGCGGTCCGTGTCTCGAATCTGTGCGCCACTGGCCGCGCGTAAAACTTTTTGCACCGAAAGGCCCAGCATTTGCAGCATGGCCTTCTCTAGGTGGTCCACTTGGATCAGAGCCTTCTTGATGTCGGCCACGCGATAGATCATGTTTGCGTCCGCTTGGTACACGAGGCCATCGCTGGTGATCACCCGTTGGGCGGGCAGGTCCAGGGTGCGGGCCCGGGACGGGAGCATCCGCATGGTCTGCACGAAGGGCACAAAGAAGTGCAGCCCCGGGCCGAGTTTGTTGCTGGCGCGCCCGAAGGTGAAACGTAAACCTTCGTGCCCCGAATCAATCGTGCGGAACATAGCGCGCACGATGGCTGACAGGGAGACCAACAGGACGACGAGCAGGTCGTCACCGAGTTCAAGAAGGAGGCGTTCGATCATCGCAAGGGGTGCTTACTGGTCTTCGCCCTCTTCAGGCATTGGGTCCTTGTCGCTTTCGCCATGCAGGAGTCGATCGGCTTCTCGACGGGCGCGGTCCGCGGCGTCCTCTTGAAGTTCCGATTCAAGGTGCTGCACTAAGAGATCTTCACTGGGACCGCCGACCTTGTTGCTCGGCATGCGTCCGTCCGGATGCACACTGATCACCGCGCCGGCAATCAGAGCCACGGCGGATTCTTCGGACAGTCCGTCTTCGCGCAGCTTCCCAAAGAGGGTCTGCTTTTCCCGGGCCAGCATTTCCAGCTGGGTGATTTCGAGGGTGGTGGGGGATGGCGAGATGTTGGAGAACCCGAGCTCTAGGATTCGCACGCCCCATTGGTCCTCGACTCCGCGCAGCTCGGTTTGGATTTGCTTGCACATGCCATCCACGTCGGTGACCGTGTGACGGTTGCGCCTGGAAATCACGCGCTGTACCGCCATCACCACCCGGTTTTGCAGGCCGGTCACCAGATCGTCCACCTCGATGATCGCCTTGCGCAGGTTGACCACCTGGTAGAGCACCTTGCAATCAACCTCGTAGATCAGGTTGTCGTCGAGCTGAATAACTTGGGGTTCGAGGTCGAGGGTTGTGTGCTTGGTCTCTTCTACTTTGAAGACCTGCAAGAGGGGGACCTTGAAGTGAATGCCGGGGCCAACCACCGCTTGGGCGCGGCCAAGGGTGAAACGCAGGGCGTGCTGGCCGTCGTAGACGATGACGAAAAGGCCGGTCAGGGCGCCGAAGATGTCGAGGGACATGGAATAGTGTGCTTGGGTGAGTTCAGGGCCGCGCTGGGGCCCGGGCAGAAAGTTCCGATCAGCCGGCGCTCGGCGCTGGCGGGGTTCAGTCTAGCCCAAGCGGTTCCCCCCGCACTCCTCGATCGCTACCCTACTGTCATGGCTGGAGCATCATTTCAAGCGGGCTTGCCCCGCATCCCCCGCGATCGACCCGACGACTACCACCCGGAGATCGTCCAACGAAGGCGTGCCCTGTGCGAGGGCGCGGCTAAAGTCGAGTTCCCCCACCTGGGGGGCGCACCGGTTCCCCTGGAAACCGCCCAAGGCAACGTGGAAAACCTGATTGGCTATGCCCAGGTGCCCGTGGGCATCGCAGGGCCGTTGGCCCTGGAGGGCGAGGGAGGGCCGCGCCAGGTCTATGTGCCTTTTGCAACCAACGAGGGCGCCCTCGTGGCGAGTTACTCCCGCGGGATGAGGCTCTTGAACGCCGGGGGCGCCACCAGTGCCCGGGTGATTTCCGATGGGCTCTCCCAGCATCCCATGTTGAGCTACAAAGATCTGGCGGCCGCCAGTGCTGCTCGGGATGTGGCCATTCTGGAAACCGAGCGGTATAAGGTCTTGGCCAAGGAACACACCAGTCATGGGGAGTTGCTACGGGTTGAGCCGGAGCTCCTCGGGCGTCGTCTGATCCTGCGTTTGGTTTTCCAAACCGGCGATGCGATTGGGGTCAACATGGCCGCCGAAGCGAGCGATCGCATCAGTGCGGACCTGGCCCATCAGACCTCGGCGCTGGAACGCTTTGTACATGGTCAAGATGTGGAGAAACGCGCCAACGCCCGGGCCCAGGTGGAAGGTCGCGGGCGCTCGGTGATTGCCGAAGGGGTCGTCCCGCGAGACGTGCTCTTGGAGGCCGCGCGCACCACACCGGAACAGATGGTGCGCTGCGCCCGCAGTTACGCCGTGGGCTTTGCCCAATTGGGGACCCAGAATTGGATGATCCAGGCGGCCAATGGACTGGCGGGAGTGATGCTGGCATGCGGTCAAGATTTGGCCTACTTGACCGAGAGTTCCACGGGGCAATTGGACTTGGACTTGACCAGTGAGGGGGACCTTTATGCGTCGGTGACGATGCCATCCTTGATCGTTGGGACCGTGGGTGGTGGCAGCCAAAAGGGGACAGCCAAAGAATGCTTGGAATTGCTCGGGTGCAGCGGAAACGGCGGTGCACGGCCTTTTGCCGAGACGATCGCGGCCACGGTTTTGGCGGGGGACATCTCGTTGATGGCGGCTTTCTGCTCCCATGAGTTTATTCGTGCCCACGAACGATTGGGACGCAATCGGCCTCTGGGTCAAGTATGAGCCGCAGAAAGAAGAAGCGGCGGGCAAAGGGCAAGGTTTCCCCGCCCGAAGAGGAATCTACGACACCCCTGGACGGGTTGCTTTTCGGCAAGGACCGCACTATCGAACCCTGGGGCTTTGCTGCCTTTGGGCTCTTTGGGTTGACTCTTTTGGTCTGGGGAATTTTGGCCATGAGGCTAGGCGGAGCCACGCCGATTTGGCTCTATTCCCAAGGTCGATTTTTGCTGGTGCTTGTGGGCCTGTTGGTGGGGGCTTGGGCCTTCGTCGCGGTCCTGCGGAACAAGCCTGTGATTCAGAGCAAGCGACTTTGGCCCGTGGCGGCTTTGGCGGGCACGATTGGCTTGGCACCTTTTCCCGTGCCCTATCCCGCCCCAAGGGAACGGGCCCCTAGTCACGCCCAGGTGCAGTTGCCCGTACAAGGGACTTGGCGCGTGCGTTGGGCGGGCGAGGGTGTCGAGCACAATCCCCTCGTGCTGGAACCGGCCCGTCGCTTTGGAGTCGTCTTGGTTCGCGAGGAAGAGGGCACGACTTTGCTTCCAGGGATCGATCCGGAACAAGCTGCCTCCGCCGGGGATTACTTGGGCTTCGGTGCCCAGGTTCAGTCTCCCGCGGATGGAGTGATCGCGGCTGTGCTTGAGTCCCTGGCCGATGGGCCCCAGGGCCGGGCTCCGCTTTTGGGGAACTATGTGGTTATCGAGGTCGCCAGCGGAGAGTTTCTCTGGCTTTCGGGGCTCAAGCAGGATTCGGTCTTGCCCGAGGTCGGGGACCCGGTGGTGGCGGGGTCTCAGCTGGCCCAGGTGGGGGCCTCCGCAGCGCGTCGCCCCACGGGTGAGCCACACCTGGGCATGTTCATGGCCAGTTCCGCGGATCCCGCCCTGGCGGAGGGCATTCCATGGCGCCTGCAGGCCTGGAAAGAGGGAATCCAAGAAAGGGGCCCTGGGATGCCCCAGGGCGGGGTGAACTGGGATGGAAGCCCCCGCGGGCCGCTTATTCGGCCCGCTGACTGAGAATAGCAAGGTGTTGAATCAGGAATCATTCACTCGGAGGCTTGACGGGGCCCGGGATCTACCTATTCTGATTGGCTTGTAAACCCTGTGGCCAAACCGAAAGGCTCACCACAAGGTTCCTAGGCATTTGCCTTTTTACCGCCGGTTCGACCCCCAAGGGGGCTGAGCTTGCTTTTGTTCCTCAGCCCGACGCTGCCCAATAAGAGGCAGAGCCAGCCATGACCGCCACCCTCAAGAGCGAGTCCCCGCGCGTTTCTAACATTAAGTCCAAAGGTCCCGAGCATCACCGCAACATCGGGATCATGGCGCACATCGATGCCGGTAAGACCACCGTCACCGAACGTGTGCTCTTCCTGACCAAGAAGATTCACAAGACCGGCGAAGTCCACGACGGCGCCGCGACCATGGACTACTTGGAAGAGGAGCAGAAACGAGGCATCACGATCCAGTCCGCAGCGACTTCCTGCGAGTGGCTTGGCTACGACGTCAACATCATCGACACCCCCGGTCACGTGGACTTCACCATTGAGGTCGAGCGTTCCCTGCGCGTGCTCGACGGAGCCATTGCGGTCTTCGATGCCAAGAACGGCGTTGAGGCCCAATCGGAGACCGTTTGGCGCCAGGCCGACCGCTACAAAGTGCCGCGGATCTGCTTGATCAACAAGATGGACAAGATCGGTGCGAACTTTGAGTTCGCCGTGAACACGATCCGCGAACGCCTTGGTGCGCGCCCCGTTCCCATTCAATTGCCCATCGGCACTGAAAAGGAATACGAGGGCTTTATCGACCTGGTACGCATGGTGCACATCACTTTCGTTGATGGCACCAATGGCCAAGACTACATGGAAGGCCCGATTCCCGCCGAGCACAAAGATGCAGCTGATTTGGCTCGCCACGATATGGTTGAGATTGCCGCGGAGAGCGATGACGAGTTGCTGGACCTCTTCCTTGAGGACCAAGAGATCCCCGAGGCCATGCTGATGCGTGCCCTGCGCACCGCCACCTTGAACTTGCAGGCTTGTCCTGTGCTTGCGGGTTCGGCCCTCAAGCACAAGGGCGTGCGTTTCGTGTTGGACGCGGTGCTTGATTATCTGCCCTCCCCCGTGGAAATCCCCCCGGTCGAAGGCACAGTTCCCCACAAGACCGACGTCATTACCCGGAGTCCGGACCCCACCGAGCCCGTTTCTTTGATGGCCTTCAAAACCATCGCGCAGCCCACGGGCGACCTGACCTTTGTGCGGGTTTACTCGGGTACCCTTCAGAAAGGTACGCGTCTCTTGAACCCGCGGACGGGCAAGACCGAGAGGATCGGTCGCATCGTGCGCATGAACGCGGAAAAACAAGAGGCTCTTGATTCCGTGCCCGCCGGCGACATCGCAGCTGTGATTGGTCTGAAGAACACCATTACAGGTGACACCTTGTGTGACGAGGATAACCCCATCGCACTGGCCAAGATGACCTTCCCCGAGCCGGTGATCTCCATGTCCATCGAGCCGGAGAAAAACCCCGACCGGGACAAGCTGTCCGAGATCCTCGGGCGTATCCAGCGCGAGGATCCCTCTTTCCGCGCCCAAACTGTCGAAGAGACCGGCGAGCTGATTATTTCAGGCATGGGCGAGTTGCACCTGGAAGTGATCATCAACCGGATCCGCAACGACCACAACTGTAATGTGCGCACCGGTGCTCCCAAGGTTGCGTTCAAGCAGCGCATCAAAAAGAGCGTCGATTCCGAGGCCCGCTATATCCGCCAGTCCGGTGGTTCTGGTGCCTACGCTGTTGCCGTCGTGAGAATCGAATACGATGCCGAAGTAGACGGTTTTGAGTTTGTGGACGCGATCAAGGGCGGTGCGGTTCCCCGGGAGTACATCCCCGCGGTGGGCGCTGGCTTGGCCGCTTACCACGAGAGTGGCGGCCGCAGCGGCATCCCTTTCGTCTCCACCCGCGCGACCCTGGTCGATGGCAAGTCCCACGATGTGGACTCCAGCGAAAAGGCCTTCGAAGCGGCCGGCGTATTGGCCTACCGTCAGGCATCTGCCGATAACACCGTGTTGCTCGAGCCGTACATGACGGTTCAAACAACCGTGCCGGAGGAATTCTTGGGCTCGGTCGTGGGTGACTTGAACTCACGCCGGGGCGAGATCTCCGAGGTGGACAGCCAAGGTGACTTGCGCGTGGTGCACGGATGCGTGCCCATCGCCGAGATGTTCGCCTACTCCTCCGCTCTGCGGGGTGCGACCCAGGGCCGCGGCCAGTTCTCCATGGAGTTCTCCGAGTACCGTGACGTGCCCGTCAGCATCGCCAAGAAGATCTTGGGCGAGTAGTTGTTCACGAAGCACTCAATAGACCGCCCCAGGGGGCTCTCACGAAATGACGCTGATGCGTTTTGGCATGAGAACTTCCTGGGGCGGGATGCTATCCTTGCTCACCCATGCCTAGCACAGCCAAGAGAAGATGGAGCCGCGAGCTGACCAGCGTCGTCGATGGAATCGGGATCTCTTCCCAGGGACCGGTTCTGTTCCACGGCTATGACCCTCCCCCCGGAGGCAAGTGGTCGGACGATGTGATCCCCGGAAAGTTGGGCGCATTCGACCGCGCCTCAGGGGAAGAATGCTGGATGGTGCCCTGCGAAGTGGGCTATGGCCGGGGCTTTGCCGTGGGCTTCGGCGCCCGTGGGCAAGTGCTCGTCCTGGGACCCTCTGCCCACGGACATCGGGTGGTGCGCATGTCGGTGGAGACCGGCGAGATCCTCGACGAGGCAGCGATCCCGGTTTTTGACCAAGCGAGCTTCAGCACCGAGCGCGTGATTTGCTGCTCTCCGGGGCGCATCTTTGCTCTAGACCCGAACGGGCTGAATGAGACCTGGAGCTACAGCCGCGAAGGCGAGCGCTATCACCAGTGCGTGCCCCTTGACGGCCGGGTGTTGGTGATCTTTTCCACGCGCGGCGGTGGCCAGGGCCTCTTGGCCTTTAACGCCAAGAATGGCGAGTTCCTGGAAGTCATGATCCCGCCGCTCCTGCCCGTGGTCCATGGGCTTGTGGCCACAGGTGGTGTGGCTGTGCTCTTGACCGAGAGCCTCGACAAGGTTTTGGAAGGCGAAGCCGCCTCGGACCTCATGCGTTCGGTTGCCTTGCACCATTCCGCTGGCATCCGGGACACCCTTTCTTTGATCGCCATGTCGAGCACCGGCAGTTCCATGAGTCAACCCGAGTGGATTCAGGTGCTGGAGACAAAAGACCTGGATGAATTGCCCGAGGCCTCGATCTCTGCCGATTCAGGTAAGCTGTACTTGGAGCGGGGCAATCAGTTGAATGCCCTCGACGCCCTTTCTGGCCGCCCCTTGGGGGTTTGGACCGTGCCGGGGTTGGATGAGCGGGTTGATTGGACCGTAGCGGATGGCGCCGGATTGTTGGCCGAGGAGGGCCGGCTTTCGGTCTTTGAGTTCTTGGCCTAGGGGTCAGGGGCGTGATGCAGTAAGGGATGCTTGAACCACTGGGATCGAGCACAACAATAGGAACACCATGGCCAACGAAGAAAATCAACCAGAACTCGATGCGGACGGTCTTCCGATCCTCACGCACGCAAGCAATGTGCTCTTCATTGTTCCCGAGCAGAACTTCGGAGATCAGATCCTGCGCTATGCGAGGTCGAGTCTCTTCAACGAAGCGATCGGATCCCGCGCGGTGACCCTTGGAGGCGATGGCCCCGCGGTGGGCCGACTGCAGGACGAGGTCGTGGTGGATGGGGACATCAATGGGGAAGCCATGGATTCCTACCAGGGCATCGTGATTTGCGGTTGCGACGGGGATAACCCCCTAGCCCGAGACGAGCGTGTGGCGCGTTTGCTTCGCGACGCCCATGCGGATGGCAAGGTGGTGGCGAGCTGGGGCAATGCGCTTTGCGCATTGGCTCATGCGGGCGTGGTTAAGGGCAGCCGGGTGACCGGAGCCGAGGCTTGCCAAGCCGATACACGCAGCGCGGGGGGGAAGTTCACCACCCGCCAGATCGAAACAGCCGGGCGCCTCGTCACGGCCCAGGATGAGTCTGCGGGCATGCGCTTTGGCCAAGCCCTCGTGCAGGCCATGCGCAGTTGAAGCCCAGCTGAACTCCGGTTTTTCGAACCGGATCGCCGCGCCGCTTTGGCGGGGGGCTTCCGCAGGGGCTGAATTACCCCCAAGGGCGCACCTTATTTCGACCATAGGCAGTCTCGGATTGCCCACAATCCCCCCCAGCCCCTCTGTCAACGGGGTAGGATTCACCCTTCACCTCTTTCTATGTCTATAGGCGGCGACCCACTGTGGCGTTTCCCCTTGGCCATCCCTAACACCAAGCTCCCTATTCGAGCCGTGACTGATTCCCTCATCCTCGAGACCCTCGCCCGCGAAGCGAAGTCCTCAGTTGATAATGTACGCGCCGTTTTCGATATGCTCGATGCCGGCCTTTCCGTTCCTTTCATCGGGCGCTTTCGTCGTGATCGGACCCGTGGTCTACCCGAAGCCCATATCCGTCGCCTGCGCCAACGCCGCGAGGAATTGGTGGAACTCGACCGACGCCGGGTCACTGTGCTCAAGGCGATGGAGAAGGACGGTGCTGACAAGGCCGCGCTCGATGCGGTTCGGCAGATGACCGATCGTTTCGAGCTCGAAGATCAGTACTTGCCCTATCGGCGTCCGGAACCGGAAGTGCAGTTGGCCCTTGACCGTGGTCTCGGCGCCCTCGCGGATGAGCTGGTGAAGTCCATGCCGAAACCCCCGAAGGCAGACAAGCCCGCGGCAGGTGATGGGGCGGATTCAGCAAAGAAGGAGGAGACTCCCGAGGTAAAGGCTGACGAGGTAAAGGCTGACGAGGCGAAAACCGAAGAGCCCAAGGCTGAAGAGCCCAA
>CALEMP010000071.1 GCA_937910685.1 uncultured bacterium | reverse complement strand
GTGCGGCAATCACCCTGGGTCCGGGATGACGGTTTAGCTCTCGGGCGTAGCTTTGGTCCCCGAGGGTTTCCTTGTTGGTCCGTTAATCCGTGGGCGTTGTCTTTCGAAGGGGAGGTTGAACTCTCATCCAGCGCAGACTCGTCTGCATAATCGGGCCCATGCCGAGGGCGAAGATCAAGGTGCCCCAGCCCAGGGCGCCGCCCAGGAGCCAGGCGCTGGACAGCACCGTTAGTTCAACGGCAACGCGGGTGACACGCAGACTTTTTTTGAAGCGATCGGTCAATCCCAAGATGAACCCATCTCGTGGGCCCGCCCCGAAGTTTGCGCCGATGTAGAGTCCCGTGGCCATGCCCATCAGGAGCATCCCTCCCACCATTTGAAAGGTTCCCTCGATTCCACCCGGCGCCACTGGCAGCCAGGGTTGAACACGCAGCAGGTCGATCCAAGGTCCGATCACGATCATGTTGAAAATCGTTCCGAGGCCGGGGCTCACGTTCAGGAAGAGGGCGCTCACCACGATCAGCCCTAGTCCCGTGACTTGGCTAATGCGTCCGAAGGACATGCTGCTGTGCTTGGTCACGCCATCGTGGAACGAGGACCATGGGTCGAGGCCTATGTGAGCTTCCAGCATCAACGCGATCGAGAAGGAAAAGACGAAGAGGCCTATTTGCAGTCGCGTAAAGCGCACGAGAAATTGAAGGATGGCTGATCGGTTCACGGCGGCAGCATACGCGACTGGCTCGCTAGAGGGACAGGGTGATGTTCGTCGTCCCCCCATGGACCGGGCGGCATGTTCCGGGCACCGGTGCCGCCATCAACTCGATGGAACGTTGGCTTTGGGTTCCATTCTCATTCGTGAAGGTGCCATTGAGAATGTCATTGGCGGGTCGCTTGCGAAGGAATCGCTCCCTTCCGTCCAGGCCTTCCCTGGGTCTTCAAGACCTGGGCGCTGCGGGCCGCTTAGGGGCGGGTACGCCCGGCAGTCCGCGTACGGACAAGCGCAGCCAATCGAGGCCGTGACGGTGAGAACCCGGTAGCTTGTTCGCGACGTAGTGCAGCAATAGGTCCGGAAGCTCGACAGCGCGGGCCTCAAGTCCGCGCTCGGTGCGCAGGGGCTCGACGGCCGAGATCGACCGGCGAATCGACGGACGGGCCCGGAACCAGCTCGTGCGTCCTAGCACTAGCTCCACCAGCGTAGAGCCGGCGATCCGCAAGCGCACCGTGGGTTCGGTGGCCGCGTCGTAGGCGACGGGCGTGGAGCCGAAGTCGATGTGAAAGCTCAGGGGCTCGCCCGGGAGCACAACATCCACCCGGTAGGAGACAGCGAGCTCGCGGTAGCGCGTAACCAAGTCATCGCCCGAGACCAGGGCCTGCTCGACATACTCCCGCAGCCCCTGTCTTAACAGCCCGGACACCAGTTCGACGATCGCTGCTCGTCCGTAGCCGGCGCGGTCGATGTCGGTCAGTGCGGGTACCGGCGCGGTGGAATCGTTAGCGATGCGCCAACCATCCTGCTCGAGGGTCCGCACGAAGGGCGACGAGGCCCTCTCGATCGCGAGCTGCTCGCCGGCCCGCTTGTCGATCACCAGCGCATCGCCCGGATCGAGCAGCTCACAGCGCACGGAGGGGGCGAGCCGTGCGAGGTCGGCGGCGAAGCGCTCTCTGGACACGGGGAAGACGTGCGGGTTCAGCCAGTCGTGAGGTTCGGCGAAGCGGAAGCCCGCTGAGGCGGGGACCACGCAGCCGGCGCCGACGGCGAGGGCGCAGCCCAGGTTGGCCGCGTGGGTCGCCCCCAGATCCTGGCGGCGGTTCTCGAAGAAGCCGAAGTGCTGGCTCGCGTACATCGCCAAGTGCAAGTCCGGGACTGGACGTTCGGCGGCAAGGCGCGTCAAGGTCTCGGGCGTCAACAGGGCGTCGACCTGCTGCAGAACCGAGGCTTCGCCGTCGGAGATCAGCAGCGCGTGCTCAACCACGTCGGGATTGGCGCTCGGTAGGGGCAGCAGCTCTAGGTCGCCCAGTCGCACCGCCTCAAAGGGCGTCAGCGGTCGCACGTCGCCGAAGCCTAGTAGCTGCAGCGCCGTGAGTATGAATGGATCCTCGGGACAGAAGATGGGCAGGGCGCGGTCGAGGGCGGCCAAGCTTGGCAGGTCGAGGTGATCCAGGTGCCTATGCGAGATGAAGACCGCGTGGAGCTCGGGCAGCGCGTCGAGGTCGACCTCCCGGCGTGGACAGGAAACCACCGTGCCCTCCTCGAAGGGATCGAAGAAGACCGGGTCCATCAGCAGGTTGCCCGCGCCTGTCTCAATCAGGCAGGTCGCATGACCGATCAACGTTATACGCACGCGACGACCTTACGGACTCGAAGGGCAAGTGGGTGTACAAATGTTTCTCTGCCAGGTTTGATGAGTGTCTTCCTTTTCTTTATGGGTCCGTTTCCGTTTCTAGGGCCAAGAGCCCGAGGCTTCCTAGGGGGCCCTCAGAATACCCAGGCGTCGGAACCTGGCCTTCTCATCCCGTCTATCCACGGCGGGATGTTCCGGGCTGAACCAATTACGAGGTGCCGAGTTTGCCATTTTCCCCTGGACCACCTATTCTCGCTCTTGTGTTCTAAGGGACCGAGGGAATGCTGACGGAACAATGAATATGAGCAACTCCGATGGAAAAGATGCCGCGCGCTACCACGACTTGGACGCGCTGAGGGCCGTGGCGATGTTGCTCGGCATCGCGCTGCACGGGGCGCTTTCCTTTGTCCCCTTTCCCTGGATCGTTCAGGACAGCCAGCAGAACTCTGCCTTCGGGAGTTTCTTCTTCTTGGTTCACGGGTTCCGCATGCCGGTGTTCTTTGTCATGAGTGGCTTTTTCACCGCCATGCTCTGGCGGCGGCGTGGCCTTTTCTCCACCCTCAAGCAGCGCTTTCTGCGGGTGTTTCTGCCGTGCATGGCGGGCCTTTTCCTGATCGTGCCGCTCAATCACATGGCGGGCGAGTTTGCCTTAATGCAGAAGGGCACTGCCGGGTCCGGATCCGGGCTCATCGCCCTCGCGCGCGGCGGAGACCTGCAGGGCGTTGAAGCGATGCTGGCGCAGGGGACCGATGCAAACAGTCAATTAGAGGATCAGTCGAGCGCGCTTCACTGGGCTGCCGTCTCGAACCATCGTGAGATCGTAAAAGCGCTTTTGGCCGGCGGTGCGGACGTCAACATCCAGTTCGAGGACGGCGGCACTGCCCTGCATTGGGCGGCCTTCTTCGGGGAACCCGAAACGGTGGAGCTCCTGCTTGAATCCGGGGCGAACCCAAAACTGAAAAACAACAAGGGTGAAACGCCGCTCGACACGGTCTTGCACCCATGGGGAAAGGAAGTCGCGGGGATCGCAGGGTTTCTGGTGGAGATCATGCAGCTCGATGCGGAGCTCGCACAAATCAAATCAGACCGGCCGGCGGTCATCACCGCCCTCGGTGGGCGCGTCCCCGAAGCCTTCACGGAGGTCAACCCGGAAACACCCGAGGAAGCCAAGGCCGCTACGGATGCCTGGATCATGGGTCTCTTCATCAAAGACATTTTTGGACACCTTTGGTTTCTGTGGTTCCTGTGTTGGCTGGTGGTGGGGTTCTCCCTGTATGCCCTGTTGGCCACCGTAACCCGCCTGAAGAGTCTCCCCGGCTGGCTGATCCTCTCCCCGCTGCGCTACGTGTGGCTGGTGCCCTTGACCCTACTGCCCCAACTTGTGATGCACTCGGGCGGTGAACAGCCCGGCTTTGGCCCCGACACATCCACGGGTTGGTTGCCCTTTCCTCACCTGCTGTTTTACTACGCAGTCTTCTTTTTCTTCGGCGCCTTCTATCACGACGCCAAGGGCTCAGGGAAAGGGGTCGGGAGCAGATGGTGGATCAGCCTGCCCCTGGCCATTTTTGTGATTTTTCCCCTCGGCATGGAACTCTCGGTCACCCCCACCTGGAGCCTAGAGGTGATTCCGGAGGGTCTCCACCACCTGTGCGGTTCCGCGGTGCAGGTGATCTTCGCCTGGCTGATGATCTTCGGCCTCATGGGTCTCTTTCGGGTGCTCTGCGCACGAGAACGCCGGTGGATGCGCTACATCTCTGACTCCTCCTACTGGCTCTACCTTGCCCACCTGCCACTGATCCTGATCGCGCAATCACTTGTCCAGGACTGGGCGCTCTCGCCCTTCCTCAAGTTCCCGCTTGTGTGCGGGAGCGTGACCCTCGTGCTCTTGCTGAGTTACCAACTGTTCGTGCGCTACACCCCCATCGGTACATTCCTGAATGGTCCGCGCAAGCGCGAGATTCGGGAGTGGGACGCCGCGGATTGAGGGATGAGGAGAAGCCGGCGGGGTCGCGCCCCTTGCGCTCACCCGTGGAGCAATCTCCCTGGGGCCAGGTCAACGGAGGGCGACCTACCCGCCGACAACTTCGAACGGTGGCTTGGCGTAGATCAGTTCTAGCGAGGCGTTTTTCACGTGGGACTCCAACTGAGTCGATCCTCCGCCGCCTCAGCCGTACTCCATCAGGCCTGTGGCCAGCACGGCCTTGTCCCCATCGAGGACGCGGTATTCAATGGGAATGCGAGCTCCTGAACGGTAGATGGTCAGACCTGCCTTGTTCGCGCCGCTAATCTTCATCGCGCCATGCTTACCCGACACTCGGGAAGCCACATGGATGCGTGAATCCATCGTGACCTTTACATCCTTGCCGGCCAGCACTTCGATCTCTTGAATCTTCTGGGCGGTTGCAGAGATGTGCCAACTGACGCCCTTTTCCTCCTGTTCGATACGATAGGTACGCAGGTGGTAATTCCCGGAGGGAAGCGTCCGCGGATCTTTCTTAGCGCTGCTCTTGTTGTCCCAAGAGAGTCGATAGGCCTTGCCCTGAGCATCGGTCAGGAAAAGGTCGCCGCGGGCAATGTTTGAACTCAGAGTCCCCTCGCCTTTTCCCATGCGCTTTTTCTTCGTCACTGCCGTTGGTAGAGCGAGGGGTTTGGTCTTTAGGTACTCGATCAAGGCCACACGGGCCTTTGCGGGAGTGCTGCTTCAGGCCGTGTCCTTCACCTGGTTGAGCCAGGCGCGATCCGTCGGGTGCCCTGGATCCGGGGGAAGGTGGCACATCGCGCACGAACTCTGGAACAGTTTGCCCGCCGCCGCGATGTCGGCCGCCTTGGGCTTGTCATCCTTGTCATCTAATGAGATGGCGAAGGCACTGGACAGTAAAAACACGATGGCCAAAGTGGCACCGCAAGCGACGCTGTTACGACGTGAGAGTAATTGTGGATAGTGCAAAGTGGAGGTCTCCTGTGGACTCCAGCATACGCGCGGCCCTTTGGTTGTAGGCTGGAGAATTGGGCCTGGGAGAGGGTACTTCATGCCCTCGGGCGTAGGGCATCAGCAGGGAAACGGTGCCTGGAGGCGAAGCCGCGGAGCTTCTGGTGCGTCTTGTTTTGCGGAAGTGTGGATCGGTCCTAGGGGCCCTGAGGGCTTCCCCCATAAAGAGGGTTTCTGGGCCTGCAATCCTCATGATCGGGATGAAATGGGGTCTCCCTGGGGAGTTCTGATTTGATCCTAAATCGGGTACCTGGGGGTCTGGGATGATGGTTCTAGGGTGGATTGTGAGGGTTCTTGGGCCTGCGGGGCGCTTGAGACCCACGCCTGGCCGGGAGGGGAGGGCCATTTATTCCTGATAGCGAAAAGAATTCCACTTTTCGCCTCTCGGGGCTCAACCAAATGGCGGCTTGCTGTCGATCCCTGAGATTGTCACGGGCATTCCGCCTGTGTCCTCAACGGAAAGATCTCCAAGCATGAACGGTGCCCTGCACACAAACCAGCCACGTCCCCAGGACAAGGACATAGCCCAGGCCATTGCCCGGGAATTGAAGTTGCCCCTGGCTGCAATGCGCGCGGTTATCGGTGGCTTGGCCCATGCCGAATCGGCCAGCCTGCCCATCCTGGTAGAGGGTCTCCTGAACGAGCTGGACCGCTTAGATCATGGGATTGGTGGACTAGTGGAGCTGAGCACGCCCCACGAAATGCACCCCATCCAATGCACCGTAGGCGAGGTCATTCGCGCAGCTCAAGGGGCTCTGCCATCCAAGCGCAAGGAGCAAGTGCTGGTCGCCCTGGAGGGAGCCCAGACACGGATCGTTGTGGACGCGGTGGAACTCGAACGTTGCTTAAGTTCTTTGCTCTTCGACGCGACCACCGGCACCACAGAGCCGGTGCTGCTGCACAGCTACATCGACGGCTCCCGGTTAGATGTCACGATCATCGGCGGCAAACACGACACGGGCACCACGATCGACCAGGCCGTCACCATCCAAGAGCTGTCTCGCCTAGGCGCGAAAGTCAGCACTTGGGATTCCATGGAACACGCAATCACCATCAGCCTGCCCCTCGCGGAGGAACCCTCATGAGTCAGAACCTTGAAATTCTATTAGTGGAAGACGAGGCACTCATTGCGAGGTCTCTCGGCCAAGCCCTTGAAGCCCGTGGACACCACGTGCTGATCTGTAGTAACGCTGAAGAAGCGGCCCTGCAGCCGGAAGTGGACGTGCTAGTCACCGACATTAATCTTGGCACCAAGTCAGGGCTCGACCTGCTTGCCGACTTTCGTGGTCGCGGAAGCAAGACCCGGGCCGTTGTGGTCACGGGCCTGCCCTCCTTCGAGGCCTGCCAGCGCGCCCTGCGCCTGGGCGCTTCTGAAGTCTTGGCAAAACCCTTCCGCATGGAGGAACTGGTCAGCGCAGTCGAGGGCAATGTCGGCACCAACCTGGCCCCACCCACCTTGACGGCCTTCTCTACCACATCCGACGAAGACGCGCCCCAGCGCATCGGACGCAAAGTCAACGCCTTCGCCCTCGAGTACGGCGCACCCCTCGCAGCTCGGGCCCGCATCGCCACCGCCTGCGCGGAAATCGCAGATAACTGCTTACAGCACGCCTATGACGACTGCGAAGGATCGATCACGACCCAGGCCTGGTTCGAGGGATCGACTCTCTTGGTGCGCATCAGCGACACGGGCCCTGGCTTTGATGTGTTGAGTGATGGCCACAGCGAACCAGTCAGCGTGTTCGATGGCGGCCTCGCCCGGGTGTCCTGCCTAGTGGAAGGTCTAGAAATCCAATCAGCCCCCGGCCAAGGCACGCAAGTCATCTTGCGCACCCACGTCGCGAGCACCCGCTTCGACAACGATGATCCAGACCTTTCCGATGTGGATTTTTTCCTGCCAGGTGAAGCCTGCAAGTTGCTCCGCAAGCTCGGTGGGCCCGAAGGAATGGAGCCCAACCAACTTCCCGCACACCTTGCAATTTGTGTTGGGCGCATGCTGAGCGGCCCCGACCCCAAGGCCATTCTTCGCACCCCGACGAAGAGCTAATCATGACGACTAACCACCACCCATTGAACGGAAGCCAGAGCATCTTTGCCTTCCCAGGCGTCGCTGAACTTCACCGTGGTTACCCGCAACTTGACCCAAATCCGTCGCCACTCGGCGGTGCTTCCCTCCACCTTCCCCTCGCAACCACAGGCTAATCTCATGAACCTAGAACGCATTCTAATCGTCGACAATGACAACCTTTCCCGCGAGTTCCTCACCGAAGCAGTTCGCACCCTCGGCTATCGCGTCGAGAGCGTCTGCTCTGGGGAACAAGCCCTTCTTCGCATGGAAGACGAGTTGCCCGACATGGTCTTGACCGACCTACCGTTGCCCGGCATGGACGGTCTTCAATTTGTAGAGGCCATGCAAGAAAAGTGGCCGGGTCTGCCGACCGTGGTCATCACGGCCCAGGGGTCTGTTGAAACCGCTGCGGGTGCCATGAGCCGAGGAGCTGTGGACTTTTTGATGAAGCCCTGTTGCCAGGAGACTCTCAAAATGACCATCAGCAAGGTCTTTTGCCAGACTCGCCTTGAGCGCGAGAACGCCCTCTTGCGCCGTCAAGCCAGCGGAGCCGAAGGCCCCGACACGGTTGCGGTAAGCGAGCCCATGCTGTCCACTCTGCGATTAGCCGCACGGCTCTCCCAATCCAATGGACCGGTTCTGGTCACCGGCGAAAACGGCACGGGCAAAGATCGCGTGGCCCAGTACATCCACCAGTGTAGCACCCGCGCCGATGAGCCCTTTGTGCGAGTCAACTGCGCGGACCTCTCTGAGTCTTTGCTTGAGTCCGAACTGTTCGGGTACGAGCGTGGCGCCTTCACCGGCGCCCACCGTCAACGCATGGGACGTTTCGAGTTAGCTGCCGGTGGCACCTTGCTGCTGGACGAGATCGGCAAGATTCCCATGACCATGCAAACCAAGCTCTTGCGCGTCCTACAAGACGGCGAGTTCGAGCGTGTCGGAGGGCAAGCCACCATCAAGGTGGATGTTCGCGTGATTGCCTCGTCCAACCGGGACCTTGCTGCAGAAGTGGCCGAGGGACGCTTCCGCGAGGACCTTTACTACCGCCTACACGTCCTGCCCGTGAATGTCGCGCCCCTCCGTGAGCGCCAGGAAGACGTGATGCCACTGGCCGAGCACTTTGCCAACTTCTACGCCCGTAAGAATGGCACCACCGCCCCGATCTTTGAGCCCGAGTGCCTCAATCGATTGCGCACTTGGAACTGGCCCGGTAACGTGCGTGAGCTGGAGAACGTTGTTCACCGCGCCGTGAGCCTCTGCCAGAACAACCGGATCTGTGCTAACGATTTGGTCTTCGGCCCATCAACCGCGGGCAGCAGCGATAACGTTAGCCCCTATAGCCTGACCCTGCACGACTCTGCAATCGCCTGCGCCATGGCCGACAACGAAATGGCCGACATCGAGCGTGTTGCGATCCTGGCTACGATCCAGTCGTCCGGCGGCAACAAGACCGAAGCCGCCCGGCGACTTGGCCTGACTGCTCGCACTCTTTCCAACAAGATGAAACTCTGGAGAGCCTCCGGCTTGGTTGCCTGAGGGGAAAGTTCAAACG
>CALEMP010000070.1 GCA_937910685.1 uncultured bacterium | reverse complement strand
AGGGAGCGTATTCTTTCTGCACCATGCCTTTCCGTTTCATCTGGCGTAACCTCAAGACGCGTTGGCGTGACCAAAGGGTCGAGGTCGAGGCCCTTTTGCGCGGCCTTGGGCCAACGGATGTTGCGTTGGATGTGGGTTCAAACAAGGGCGGTTATCTGATGCCCCTTTGTCGTCGGGCGGCCGAGGTGATTGCTGTTGAACCCCAAGCGGATCTGGCGGCTTACTTGGGGCGCATGGGACGTACTTGGCGCCTCGGGAATCTCAAGGTCATGGCTGTCGCCGCCAGTGACCGGAGCGGTACGGCAGAGCTGTGGATTCCCGACGGCGTGGCCAACTCTCCCCTCGCCAGTCTTGAGGCCCGTGATGAGGGGGAAGCTCATCGTCCGGTAGAAGTACCTCTTGTGCGCCTTGATGATCTAGCGCGCGACCTCACTGGGCGTATCGGTGCGATCAAGATCGACGTGGAAGGACATGAGGGCGCAGTTCTTGCGGGTGCGGTGGAAGTGCTTGAAAAACATCGGCCAGTGGTGGTTTGTGAGTGCGAGGAGCGGCACTTGACCCGTGGCACCGTTCATGATCTTCTTAGCTGGATGAGTGATAAGGGCTACGACGCAACGTTCGTTCTCAGGGGTCGCCTGGTGGATGCGCAGGAGTTCAACCCAGCGATTCATCAGCGCGATACGGGGGGCGACTATTGGAACCTGCCCGCATACGCCAACAACTTTGTGTTTGTGCCGCGCGATGTGGGGCCGAGAGAGCCTCCCCTCTTTCCGGGGGATTCACCTCCGAGGGGCTGACCATGACGGTTTATATTCTTTTTGGTGTGGCCTTTTTGGCTCTTGGTGGATGGATCTCTGTTCGCCTACGCCATTGGTTTGCTACGCGTACCATGCAACGCCGCTTTGCCATCGGCGCCAAGGCAGAGGTCGACGCGGTCGAGCTCTTGGAACGCAATGGCTACACCGTGCGCGACGGCCAAGTGCGAGCCTCCAACGTATTCCTGGTAGACGGCGAACCAGTTTCCTACTACGTGCGCGCTGATTACCTGGCTGACAAGGACGGCCAAGTTTTTGTCGTCGAGGTCAAGAGCGGGGACACCGCGCCCAATCCGAAACACTCCGCCACCCGGCGGCAACTCCTTGAGTACCAGCACGTGTACCAAACCGACGGACTCATCCTTGCCGACATGCGCGAAGGCGTCTTGCTGAAGGTGGATTTTGGGCTGGATGGGGGAGCAGTCTGGGAGCGGCAGGTGCCAGCGGTATCCTGGAAGGCGTTGGCCCTTGCCGGAGGGGCGGGGTTGCTGCTGGGGCTCTTGTTGTGATGGTTGGGCCTGGACCCTGCCGTGGGAAAGTGAAGGAGTTAGGCAAGGTCTGCCTGACGCTTGGGAGTGAGTGAAAGGAAAGAGCCCCCGCCTGCTTGCGCATTCGAGGGCTCTACTCACTCACCTACGCAAGAAACGTAAGCGAAACAGCAGTTTAGCCCAGCCTGGGGGAGGTGTTGCGGAAAGAGGAATGGCTCGATTTCGAGGCATCCGGGACATTATCTGAGGGAAGAAGACGCCCCTCGGGGCGTCTTCTAGGCCAGCCCCTGGGCCTGATGACGTGCTTGGGCAACAATCGAACCTCCCATTGCGGTACGGGGATCTCTACTCTCCTCTGCGAACAACCCCGGGCCTGGCCGCGGAATCTCCCCATGAGCCCCAACATTTCCCGATGAGCAAGAAGAAGCGTCTCCTGAAAATCGTCGGCATTGTGCTGACCTTGGTACTCGTGTTTGGGTACTTCCTGTTCAGCACCCTGTTGTTCAATCCCCTCGAGGATGATTGGGAGCATTCCCTGTCTGCGCTGACTCCGCGTAACGTGGACTTGTGGGTGGCCAAGGAGAATGTGGGGGATTTGTTCGACCCATTCCCCGAGTTGGTCTTGCTGGAGACAGTGGCTGATACGGTGGCTTGGAGAGACTTTGATGCGTCGCCCGAGCAGGCGCAATTGGCTAAGGACCTGGGCATCCCCGAACTGCTGGGTCAAATTCAAGAGGCCCTGAACCAAGCGCCGATTTCCGTGGACCCTTTGGCGATCTTCGGTGGACGTGCGGTGGCGATTGCTGGGGATCTCGATGGGCGCACCGCTCAGAATGCGGACTGGGCCTTGTACGGCCGCGTGAATTGGATGGGCAAGTTGGGCGTGAGCTTGATTCCCTATCTTGGCCTAGAAGACCAGGGTATGACCGTGGAAGAGGTCAGCGACTTGCACTTTAAATTGAAGGGCGGGCAGTTGACCCGCGAGGTCCACATCGGGCGTGTCCTGGACGTGGTCGTGGTGGCTACTAATGGAGAGTTGGTCGAACATGCCAAGCGGCTTTCGAATGCTGCGGGGGAGGACTCCCTGCGCTTGGCAACGACCTACGAATCACCGGTGCTTGGAAATATGGGCCCGGACATGCAGGAGATCGAATTGTTTGCGAACCTGCGCACGACATTCGAATCCCTGGGTTTACCAAAGACTTGGCCCGATCCTTCGTCTTCGGGTTTTGCCGAGGCCATGACGGCTCGCTTGATCCAGGCACCTGCTTGCAAGAACGTGGCGGGGGTCTTGGGTTTTGATGGGGGCCTGAATCTTGACCTGGACGGAACTTTCTCGTCGGAGAAGATCAGCGAGTTTCAAAGGCGCGTCTACCGCAACAAGGGCTTTGAACAGGATCATGTGCTGCGGGATATTGCGCGCATGGCACCGCCGGACACGGCGGCTCTGATCTACCTACACGGACCGGTAGAGGACATCTTGCGCGAGATTTTGGCCTCGACCGAACCCGCGCTGCGCCAGAACATTGAAGACGTTTTCCGTTCCACGGGCCGCTGGTCCTCGCTGCAAGAACTCGTGGAAGAAATCGGGGGTGCGGCCCTCGACCGCTTGCTGCTCATCGTGCGTGAGGAAGACTATGGGCCC
>CALEMP010000069.1 GCA_937910685.1 uncultured bacterium | reverse complement strand
TACCTGCCGGGCACACAAAACACCAATGCTTGGCGCGTGCTGCCCTAGGCGGATCAAGGGATAGCAAAAAGGGGCTGCCCCGTGGGCAATTTGCCCCCCCTTGGCGCATCACTCCCTGCGGGCTGACTGGGCTATCAGGCGGGAAGGAACTCGCCCGTGTTGGGAGAAAGACTTTGCACACCGGTCTTGATGGCCGCTGTTTGCGGTTCGTGATTGGCACGGCTGATTAAGAGAGAACTGTCAAACCCGATGGATCCCAAGGGGAACCGGTCGCGGTCGTCAAACCAAGCAGACTCGATTCCATGGGAGTTCAAGCTCGTCACCGTTCCCTGGCCCGCGGTGACTTCGAAGCCCTCCGTTTCCTGTCCTTCATTCGAGGGCCAAAGCACATGGCCCCCAGAAAGGGCAAGCTGCGCTGCCTTTGCACTTGGAAACACTGAATCTTCGGGCCAATGAGCGTCGGGAACAGCAGCGAGGTTCAGATCCCCGTTGCCATCAACACTCTTCATAGAAATCGACAACCCCCCATCGTTGCTACGGACGGTAATGCGGGCGGCTGGTTCGGAACTGGGGATCACTCTTGGTGTGAGGCGCGCACTTGGGCGCGAGTCAGCTTCACAACGCAGCAGGTACTGTCCATGGGCTACTGTTGCGCCCGCATCCCACTCGACCGCAATGCGGTGCCAAGCGAGTTCTGTTCCGAAACCCAAGGGGATCGGCAAAATACGCGAGCGTGCTGGGGCAAAGCGAAAGACACAAATCCCTCCTAGCGCAGAGCCCTGGTAGAGCTTGGGGCGCAGATGATCTGGTAGGAATCGGCGGGCGACTGACGGTTTGATGCGGTATTGAATGCAAATCCGTCGTTCGATCCGCCCGCTAAGAGCGGGGGCTCGCATGCCCCCTAGCCTAGCGCTTACGTACCGTCTCCGCCTCCTGAACCACCAGGATCCCATTGTGAGACCACCCAGTCGCTTCTCTGGCCTGGGCTTCGTCCTCGGCAATCGCTTGGCGTAGGCGCTCTTGGGCCTGCCTGCGGGCTGCTCCGAGCCTATTCCGGTCCCCAGTGTTCATGCGCCCCGGAAGTGAATCCAGCTGGCGGCAGACATGCTCGATCTCGCGCAAATCATCCGTGGCGGCTTGGACAGCGTTGCTCAGCTGAGCCTCTTCAAGCCCCAGGCCTGTGGCGCGCCGGATCAAATCGACCAGCTCGAGGGTATCTTCGTCTTGGGCAAACTCAGGGTCCCGAAGCAACTCCTCGGCTGCGGCCAAGAGCGCCGGTACCGAATCCCCACGGGCGTGCACGCTGCGACGCAAGAACTCTGCGAACTGGGCGGTCACCGCTGCACGCTGGTAACCAGGTGAAGTGGAGCCCGGATGGGCCAGGGCGTCATTGGCCATGATATCCAAGCTGCGCTCGGTGGCTTGGCGCAGGCTATTGTCCTGACCGCCAACCTTTGGATCCTTCCAGCGCAAGCGCGCGGTGGCCAGGCTTGTGCCGTCATAGACAAGACCACGGTCCAACTCGATCTCGAAGAGGGCTGTGACCTGGTGCCCAGCGCCTACCTCTCCCGCATCCACCGCATCATCACGGAATGCTGCGTCGGCGATGGCCCGGTTCTCGTATCCAAGTTGACGCCAACGAACCACTTGCCGGCCGTTGAACTCCACTTGGATCTTCACGTCATCTGCGACCGGAATGAAAGCGCCGGCAAAACGCTCGCCAAGGGCGCGTTGAATCGCTCGGTCGTCGTCGACGAAATCACAGATGCCATCCCCTCCGTCGGCGAGTTGCTCAAGGAACGTGTCGTTGTGCCCCTCAATACCCACTCCCAAAGTGTTCAGGTGGACGCCACGGTTGAGGTGTTCACGCACGGACTCCAAAATCTTGACCTGATCGGTCTGACCGGTGTTCGCCAATCCATCAGACAACAGGACCACGCGACTGATCACGCCTGGGGCGGCTCCCGCAGCGGCAACTTTGTATCCCAGCTGCAACCCTAGGGCCGCGTCCGTGCCGCCTCCGGGACTGAAGGCTTCGGTTGCTGCCAAGATCGCGTCCCTTTCACCCACGCTGGTGGGCGACAAGATCTCTGTGGCTTCCCCGTTGAAAGTCACGATCGCCACAGTGTCCCTGGAATCAAGGTTGTCGAGCATGCGCTCCACCGCACGCTTGACCAGCCCCATACGATCGTGATTCTTCATGGAACCCGACACATCGACCACCAGCACCAAAGCCAGGGGATCCCTCTCCCAAGCCTGAATTTCCTGGGCCCGCACGCCAACACGCAGGAGCCAACGATCCTTCCCATCGCGGCTGAAGCTAGGAGCCATTTCCACGGACAAGGCCAAGGCGTCATTTGTCGGCGCGACCAGGTCAGGCCGGAAGTAGTTCACGAACTCTTCGGTGCGAATGCCCGCGCGGCCAGGCAGCTGACCCTTCAGCAACTTGTTGCGCGCAACTCCATAGCTTGCGGTGTCCACGTCGGCTCCAAAAGTCGCTTGTGAGTCTGCCATGGTCAACTCCCAAGGGTTGTCGCCCCACCATTGCTGATAGAGATTGGGAAGGTGATCATTAGGCCCCACCAAGCAATTGTGCCTCGCGTCTTGATAGCGCTGATCCACAGTGTCCTGAATAGGCTTGATATGGATGGGCACGCGGGCGGGACGGGTGGGTTCATCGCCCATCGCCAAATTGACGGATTCTTGAGACTCAAGCTGATCATCCACAACATCACGGCCGAGGAAGAATTCGTGCGAACCGGTCTTCATCCCTGAGTCCTGGCGGATCTCCTCCCGTTCCATTTCTTCTGGAGAGTTCGCTGGTCCTATAGAGCTAGGGGATCCTGTCGAGTACCCAAGGGCCTGCAGCCGGGAATCCTTCCGGGCCGGGAAAGAGTCCTTCTTACCCTTCGTTGTACCCAAGGATTTGCTGCGCTTGAGGTCGGGCAGCTGGCGTAGGGATGGCACAGCTTGGGCCGCCTCTCGTGAGGGAGGGATCGAATCCCCGGGCCCTCTATATGCGCCGCCACCACCGCCGCCGTAACCAAGGGCTCCAAAGTTGGACCAACTCTCGCCGCCGACAGCCGGTGCGCTAGGAGTGCTGGTAGCCAGTGCGCTAGGAGTGCTGGGAGCCCCGCTGACCTTTCCCGGGGCGCCGGGCTTGGATAAGTTCTTCCTGGATTCTGAACGGCCACCATACTTCTCTCCGGGCAATTGGCTGCTCAAGGTTGTGGTTGACATTCCAAGAGATTCGCGCACAGCACCCCCCTCTATTTCGAAATCTACTGCGGCCCCTAATTCTCCATACTCAAATACCTCGCCCGCCACCCCCGAATCCCGGGTCAAAGGCCGATCATAGGCTTGCTGAGACTGGCGCTCTTGGTTTGCGAGGCTTCGGTAGCGCCCGACCCATTGATCATCGGGATTGCCGCTTGCCACCCTGGGATTCGCCTGACGAAAAGCCAACTGCCCCAGCAGGTTCGCCCGGGCGATGCTGGCGATGCGCTCATCGTAAGCCTGTTCATCGCTAATCTCCACATGACCCTGATCAGCGTATTGCAGCACACCCCAGACTCCACCTGAGAGCAACACAACGGCGGCCGCAGAGCGCATCAAGGCACCCCAACTATGGGGAGAAGTCAGCACCTCAGAGCGTGCGCCGGAAAGCTTTGCTGCGGAACTCAGCAAGTCCTCCACACGGTGGGGAGCAAGGGCTTGCCCATCACCCAACTCGGTTTGAACCAAGGCAATTGTGGCCCGCAGGCGCTGCTCTTCCGCAGCAAGTGACGGGTCGTTCTCCAGGGCTAACTTGATCTCGGCCTGGGTCGCCGAATCCGCTTCGTTCATTAAAACGGCGGTGAGCTTTTCAAGAAGGGGGTGGTGAGTACTCATTGGACATCTCCCAGGGGCATTTTGTTTGGTTGTGAATTTCCCAGCATGGGGGCGAGGATTTGGGACAAGGCCGCCAAGCCGGTGCTTAGCAGCCAACCGATGGTGCCGGTTTTAAGACCGGTGATCTCAGCGATCTCTTGGTAGCTGTGGCCATCGAGCAAACGCAAGACCAGCACTTCCCGTTGGTCGGAAGGCAACTGGTCCATGCCGCGGCGAACCGCTGCTTTCGTGTCGGCACCATCCACGGAGGACTGTCCCCCGGAAACGGCTTCGTCAGGCGCGACGGCCTGTTCTCGTTGTTCGCGTCGGCTGGTGGATCTCATTTCATCGGTGCATAGGTTTCGCGCTACGCGATGCAACCAAGCGGCGAGAGCGCCGTGCCCCGCAGAGGGGTCTTGGTTTGCGTCCGGGTGAGGCGCGGGTGGTTTCTTCGCCAGCCGTAGGAAAGTCTCTTGGACCACATCCTCACAAGAGCCGCGGGGGCCCAAAAGGACCCGCACGTGGCGTAGAAGGGGTTCCTCAAAGCGCTGGATCAAAGCGGCGAACGCATCCGTGTCGCCGTCCCTCCAACGCTCCAGGAGAGATGCTGTGGTAAGTGCCTCCATGGGCTGTGCAGCATGGAACGGAGGGAACCCCCGAACCCTTGGGTTTTTTTCCAAGAAACCCGCTCGCTGATGCCGTGTCCCCGTGGGCGCCCCCCAAAAACCCGCCACACCCCCTTTGGGGCACTATCCTGAACCCATGGCCCCCTTTGACCCCGACGCAGCAGCCCAACCGGGCAGTGGAATTTTTGGTCTACCCCTGGGCCCCGATGATGCCTGGGCCCAGGTACTGGGCGTGCCCTTTGACGCCACCACCTCTTACCGGCGAGGGACCATGCACGGACCCGAGGCCATCGTCGCCGCCTCTTCCCAGGTGGACCTTCACGATCGTTTGTTCCCCGGAGCACACGAGGGCGGAATTCACTACGTCGCCGATCAAGGAACCGTCGAGAGCTGGAACCAAGAGGCCCGCGCCCTGGCGAATCCAATCATCGCCGCGGGAGGCGCTGATCCCGACGACGACGCCCACCAGCAAGCACTCGCCCGCGTCAACCACTTGGGGGATGCCCTACGAGGTCACGTACACAAGTTCACCGAAGGTTGCTTTGCCGCAAAGAGGCTTCCCGTTCTCTTGGGGGGAGACCACAGCATTCCATTCGGGGGCATGGAAGCTGCCGCAGGACGATTCGATCAACTGGGTGTCTTGCAGTTTGATGCCCACGCGGATCTGCGTGAGAGCTACGAGGGCTTCCGCTGGTCCCACGCCTCGATCTTTCACAATGTGTTGGAGGAACTGCCCCAGGTGAGTTCCTTGGTGCAGGTGGGTGTGCGCGATCTTGGGCACGGGGAAGCCTTGCGCTGTGCGGAAGATGAGCGCATCACAACGCTCTTTGACGACCAGTGGGCAAAAACGATTCCCGCCAGCGCTGAGCGTGATCAAATCATGCAGGACAGCATCAACACCCTGCCCAAAGACGTCTGGGTTAGCTTCGACATTGATGGCCTCAGCCCAGACCTCTGCCCACACACGGGCACCCCGGTTCCAGGCGGTCTCGATTGGCACTCAGCCATGGCCTGGCTCCAGGCACTGGTGCAAAGCGGCCGCACGGTAGTGGGTTTGGACCTTTGCGAGGTAGCGCCGGGTCCAGATGCTGATCCCCGGGGAACCAGTTGGGATGCGGTGGTGGGGGCTCGGTTGCTCTATCGACTGATTGGCGCCGCCAGATGCAGCCAGCAAAGCTGATTGGTCAGCCACCCAATCCGGCGAAAATCGAAGCGGACCAAGCAAAGTAAGCCACCAGGGCAAGGGCTGCTTTCCAGCGACCCGAGGGCAGTCTCAGGAACAAAATCAAGCCAAGGGAAAATGCCGCGGTCAGGGGCAGGTCCACCTCCATGGTGCGCTCAAGAACCCCGCTGGAGTCCGGGTCGAGGGGGCCCGTACCAAAAGCAATGCCCAAGACCATCAGGATGTTGAAAATGTTGCTCCCGACCACGTTGCCCAGCCCAAGCTCCGCATGACCCTTGAGTGCGCTCGCAACCCCCGCCGCAAGTTCGGGCAAGCTGGTCCCCACCGCGAGGACCGTGAATCCAATCACCGTCGGTGGAACACCAAAAGCCTCGGCCAAACCAATTCCACCCTCCATGGCCCCATACGCACCCAGGCCAATCGCAATCGATCCAAGCACGATCAGCACCCAGGGATGGCGCGATCCGTGGGTGGCCACTTCCTCAAGGGCGGACACTCCCTCTTCTCGGGGATTACGCAGAACCAAAAGCTGGTAGAGCACGAACCCAAGAAAGAGCACCAAGCCCTCGACCCAACCCAAAGCACCCCCGCCAGAAACCAAATACAACAGGCCCAAGGAACCCAGCAGCCAAGAGATCTCCCTCATCGACAAGACCTGCGCGAACACCCGCGGCAGGATCAACCCGGTTGCGCCGAGCACCAAACCAATGTTGGCGATGTTCGATCCAAGAACCGTGCCCAGAGCAAGGCCATGTTCTCCACGATTCGTGGCTAAGGAGGCGACCACCACCTCCGGCAGGGAAGTCCCCAAAGCAACTACCGTAAGGCCCGTAACCATGGGGGAGACTCCCAGGAGGCGTGCCAGGGCAACACCCCCATCCACGAGCCAACCAGCGCCCTTAGTCAGGAATAAGAAGCCTGCAAGAAGGAGCAAGCTGTCAACCAGGAGGGGCGGCATGGGGTTACGGGATCAAGAGTGGCAAACAGGAATGAGGCTAGATCCTAGAGCCCCGACCGGCCGAGCTTGAATCGAAATCCCCCCTTTCCTTCTCTTCATCTCTATATCCATGAAAACACTCCTCGCCCCGGTTCGGGGCTCTGCCTGAATTCAGACTGGATCGGCTACGACCCGAGCTTCGGCAACCACCAAAGCCCGGATGCCGTGGCCGAGCAAATCCCCTATGACGGGATGCCCTACAGCGCACCGTTCTCCTGCGGGCCCTATTCCGCCCTAATCTTGTCCCAGTAGACACGAGGAATGGGCTGGGGCGCCCACTAGAATGGGGCCGATGACCGCCCCTCCACTGATTGGAATTAACGGCTTGGCCTTGACCAAGCCCAAGCCCGGGCTGCGCCTCGACGACCACTATCCTCAGGCCGTGCTGAACGCAGGAGGCATCCCCGTTGCGATCTGCCCCATGGGCTCAGCCGACGAACTCGATCAATTGATCAGCCGCCTGGATGGCGTGCTGCTCACAGGCGGCGATGATTTCGACATGGAGCATCTTGGGCTCGGGGTCACCCATCCCGAGGCCAGCCCCACGCGCACCGGCAAGCAGGACTTTGACTTCCGTCTGCTTGAGGCAGCTGAGCGAGCGAACCTTCCAACCCTTGGGATCTGCTATGGGATGCAGTTGATGGGAGTTGCCCACGGGGCAACCCTCCTGCAACATCTCCCTGAGGACCGCCCCGGGTGCCAGGAGCACAGCGGGGGCATAGAACACGAAGTCCTCCCGCAAGCTGAATCGAAACTGGCCCTCTGTACTGGTCTAGAGCAGGTGAACGTGATCTCTAAACATCATCAGGCTCTCAGGGACGCCCCAAAGGGGTGGACCGTCTCCGCCCGGGACGGCCAGGGACTCATTGAAGCCATCGAAAACCCCAGCGTGGACTTCATGCTTGGAGTCCAGTGGCATCCGGAGCTTTCGGATCCAGACGGTCCCAATGGAAGAATCCTAAAGAGCTTCGTTCAAGCGGCCGCAAACCACGCGGCATCCCGAGCCAACAAGCAGGCCACAACCAGCAGTCGACCATGAGACACTCCAGCAAAAAACGACTAACCCTTGCCGAACTCGAAACCATGGCCAGCCGGGACAAGCGGCGCATGTTTGTCATGGGCATAGGTGCGCTGATTCTGGGAGGCGCCGTGATCTGGACCACGCTTCTCAAGAACCAGTACGAGAGCGAGGAGCATGACCTGAACTCCCCAGCCAGCGAGATCGAAGAACCCCAGGCGAAACTCTACCTGCCCCCCTTCCAAGCCGAGGACCGAGCGATCCTCGAAGAGATCGCCGACAGCACCTCGCAAGAACGCTTGGAGGTACATCAAAAAGCAAGGCGAACACTGGTTACCTACTCGGCCTTCTTGCTCCCCCGCCACTTCGTTGAGTTAGGCGTGCGCTTGCTGGACGCAGAAGCCACAGAGGAACTCTCGAAGGACCCCGCGGGTCAAAGGATGATGCCCTTCACCACCCGTGGGCACGTTTCCTCCCTTGGCACATTCCAATCCCCGGACGAGAGCTTCCCCGAGTACCGCGGACAGATCGAAAGCGAATACGGTGGAGCCGTGCGCTTCGCGGTGGTAAAGGATCCCGCTGATGATGAATTGACCGAGGGCTCATTCGTTCTCCTCGACGGTCTATTCCTGCAGTGGGTGCGCCACGAAACCGCCGACGGCTGGCAAGACATGCCCATGCTTTGCGGGCGCGGGTTGGTCCCCTCGAGTGCACGCCTCGCCCATGATCAGGACCACCTCGACGAGGTGCTTGCCCAAGTAGTGGACGGCACCTTTGATTCCGGCGCAGAGATCACCGGTGAAGCCAAGTGGGCTCTGCTGGCCAAGGCCCAAGACGAAAACTCCGGCGTCAACTGGGACGAGGCCTTAGAGCTCGACTCGGACACGCTCACCAGTCTGTTCCAAAACCCCAAGATGTACCGCGGGAGAGCCTTCCGCCTGCCTATTTCCGTGAACATGGGTCTCGATGATCCGGTATACGGAGAGAACCCTCTGCGCGCCGAGGTGCTCAGCACGGGTTGGCTCGGCAATCAGGCTTGGACCGGCCCAGCGCCGGTGATCAAGTGGGTTGCAGCCATGGATGGATCGCACCTGATGGACCGCAAGAACAAGGCGCACTATCTGGTCGGGCAGGGCTTCTTCCTCAAGAACTTGGACTACGAAAATGCCGATGGGCGCCCACTCCGCGCACCCGTGTTTGCAATGAGGTCCCTTGAGATCTTCACGCCCCCTTTCGACGGTCGCCCCGAACGGATCATGTACATGGTCGCGGGCCTCGGCGGCGTAATGGTCCTGCTGTTTTTTGGCCTCTTGATGCGGGACAAGCGAGATTCCCGCCGACTGCAAGAGAACATGGTGCGGCGGCGGCGCGCCCGCCGCGATGCCAACACGGACCCTGCCACGTGATCAGCCCGACTCTTTCGATCCCAGGAAATCCCCCCAGTGACCTGTGGGTCGCCGACCTGGACCCTGGTTGGCTTGAAACCCTTGCTCAGGAGCACGACCGAGTGGCGGTTCTTGCGGACGAAAACGTGCATCACTTGCATGGCTCGTGCCTTGGGACTCTTCAAGAACGAGCAACCCATTTGGTGCCCCCGGGTGAAGCCTGCAAGAGCTTCGATCAACTGCAAGCCGCCCTCGAGTTTTGCGCCACGACTGGTCTTTCACGGCGATCTCTTCTGATCACCCTTGGGGGCGGGGCAACCAGTGACCTGGGAGGCTTGGCCGCAGCCCTTTTCAAGCGCGGACTCACGGTGGCTCACATCCCCACGACCCTCGTGGGCCAAGTGGATGCTGCAATCGGCGGTAAGACGGCCATCGACATGCGCGCTGGGAAAAACCTCGTGGGCGCCTTCCACATGCCGCGGGCCGTCTTCGCTGATGTGCGCTTGCTGCGAACCCTACCCCCGGTCGAACTTCAAGCAGGGCTCGGGGAAGTGGTCAAGTGCGGCTTACTCGGGGGAAAACAAGCCCTCGCCCAACTGGAACAGGACGCAGCGGATCTCGTTGCAGGTGATCCGGACGCCCTGCGAAGGGCAGTCCTGTTGGGCGCCGGGCTCAAGGTGGAAATCGTCAAGGAGGATCCCCGGGAACAAGGTCGACGCAAACTGCTGAATCTTGGGCACACCTTTGCACACGCGATCGAAACCTGCGCGGGGCATGGAACGGTTCCCCACGGGGTTGCGGTGGCGGTGGGCTTGCAGATGGCTCTCCGTGCGTCGAGGGCTCAAAAGATCCTCACGGATCAAACCCTGCCAGAGCGGCTTGAAAAGTTGCTCCGGGCTCTGGGGCTGCCCAGCAACTTGGCCGACCTGCAGCTTCAGAAAACCCCAACCACCGGGGATCTTTGGCATGCCATGGCCCACGACAAGAAAGGCGCGGTTGGGAAGCCTGAGTTCATTTTGCTCAAGGACCTGGGTGCAGCTGAATGGGGTGTGCCCCTTGATCAAGCCCTAGTCGGTGAACTCTGGAACCTATGACATCTACCAGCGCAGAACACTTTGAAGGCAGTGCTGACCCCTTTCCCCGGGAAGACCTCTCTGCCCGGATCGGCCGCTCGGAACTTCTGGAACGCCGGCGCCAAGCATGGCAACCGTTCCTCCTGGGCCTTGCCCTGGCCATGCTCGCCCTCGCGTTCCCCATGGAACGCCTTTGGGGCGAGATGAATCTCGTGCGCACCGCTGCCGAGGGTGGGCGCGGACTGGGACTTGGAGTTCCGCTCCTGAGGATTGCTGCGCGCTGGTTCAGTCACGAACAAGCGGCTTTCGCCTTCGCAGCAATTTGCGCTGGCTTGACCATCCCCGCACTGCGCGCCTTGATGTTGACCATCGGATTTTCCCACTCGGTCGCCATGCGCGGCTTAGGGGTCATTGTGCTTGCGCCCCTGTTTCTTTTAGGTGCAAGTAGCGCGGTCTTGCTGGCACCTGGAGTTCTCGGAGCCACACTCATTGCGCGCGAACTGTTCCGATTGAACAAAGACAAGAGCATGCGCGCCCTGTGGCGCGTGTCCTCAGTGTTCTTCCTTGGACTGCTGCTCGACCCCACCATCCTGCTGTTGCTGCCCGCCGCAGGACTGGCCCTGGTCCCCTTTGCCGCCCCGCGCAGGCTGCCCCTTTGGGCACCCCCCGTGGGGCTAACCCTGACCATTGGTTTTTGCGTTTACATTCTCTTGGGCGCGGGAGATCCCCAAGCCCTCGACCAACTGTTCCGCGCCATGCTCGCGGGAGGCGCCGGGCCGACCCTTCCCCACCTGGGTGAGTGGCTGATTTGGTTGCCGATTTCCCTCGGAATCGGCTGGCTGGGAATCGTCTCCCTGCTGGCGGGCAAGCGCACCAGCGAAGAGAGCCCGCCCCCCAGCTGGACCCGGGCCTGGTGCTTGATGGCCCTGGTGCCGGTGATCGGCGGCTCCCCCCTTGCCATGCCCGCCCTCGGCCTGCTGCTTCCCCTAGCCGCCGTCGGCTTGGTGGACCACCTCGCGCGGATTGAGCGCGACGACCTCATGGGGCAGCGAGCCAAGCTGCTCTTGCTCAGCCAATTGGGCCTGGGACTCTTGGCCTGGGGAACCCTCTTTGCCACCGATCCTCTGAAGCCCTGGCGCGAGGAAGCCCAAGAAAACCTGAACCCCGGAGACCTGGTTTTCAGCAGCCATCCGGGGCACATCTATCTGTTGGAACACCGCTACGGGGTCGCCACCGGGCGACCAGAGGATGAGGGGGCGGCCCAGCGAGCGATTCAGGCCACCGCGAATGGGGTGCGGGTGGTCCTTGATGGGCCCTTGCCCACGGCGCCAGCGTCCCTGCGGGCAGCGGCGGCGACTTCCATCAACGTTCGGATTGGACAACCTGAGGGCTGACAGCGGCCTTCGGGTTTGTTCTACTGGAGCGGTTTGGCTCCGAGCGAGCAAAACTCTCCGGTCCCCCCAACCCCCAAGATCAGTCCCATGCCGCGCCGCGACGACCTAGAGTCGATCCTCATCATTGGTAGTGGACCGATCGTTATCGGTCAGGCATGCGAGTTCGACTACTCCGGCACCCAAGCCTGCAAGGCCCTTCGCGAAGAGGGCTACCGGGTTATTTTGGTGAACTCCAACCCGGCGACGATCATGACCGACCCGGAAACGGCCGACGTGATCTACATCGAGCCGATCACCCCGGAGGTCGTCGCCCGCATCCTAGAAAAGGAAAAACCCGACGCGGTGCTGCCGACCCTAGGAGGTCAAACCGGACTGAACACCGCCCTGGCATTGCATGACCAGGGCGTTTTTGAACGGCTCGGCATCGAGATGATCGGGGCCACGGCCCAGTCCATTCGCAAGGCCGAGGACCGGGACCTATTCCGGGCAGCGATGGCCAATGCGGGCCTTGAGTGTGCCCGGTCCGGCGTAGCCCACAGCATGGAAGACGCCCGGCGCGTGCTGACCCAAATAGGCCTCCCCTGTGTGATCCGACCCGGATTCACCATGGGCGGATCCGGCAGCGGTATCGCCTACAACGTGGAGGAATTCGAGGACATCGTCACCCGCGGCCTATCCCTTTCCATGAACACCGAGGTGCTCGTGGAAGAATCGCTCTTGGGCTGGAAAGAGTTCGAGATGGAGGTCATGCGCGACAAGAAAGACAACGTTGTCATTGTCTGCGCAATCGAGAACATGGACCCCATGGGCGTTCACACCGGCGATTCGATCACGGTGGCCCCCAGCCAGACCTTGAGCGACCGCGAGTACCAGAACCTGCGCAACGCATCGATCCGCATCATGCGTGAGATCGGGGTCGAAACCGGCGGCTCGAATTGTCAGTTTGCAATCGACCCAAAGACCGGTCGAGTGCTGGTGATCGAAATGAACCCGCGGGTCTCCAGGTCCTCGGCCTTGGCTTCGAAAGCCACCGGGTTTCCGATTGCCAAGTTTGCGGCCAAATTAGCCGTAGGCTTCACCCTGGACGAGATTCAGAACGACATCACCCGGGAAACCCCCGCCTGCTTCGAGCCCAGCATCGACTACTGCGTGGTCAAGATTCCGCGCTTCGCCTTCGAGAAATTCCCCGGGGCGAACACCTCACTGGGAACCCAGATGAAGAGCGTGGGCGAGACCATGGCCATCGGCCGTACGTTCAAGGAAGCCCTTCAGAAATCCCTGCGCGGTTTGGAGACCGGCCAATCTGGCCTGGGCCTTGACCCGCGACAAAAAGTAGAGGCTGTGGAAAAGGTCCCCCGGGAAATCATGGCCCCCCTCCTGCGTGTGCCTAACTCCGAGCGCTTGGTCCACTTGCATACAGCCATGAGTTCAGGTTGGACCCTCGATGAGATTCATGAGGCCACCTCGATCGACATGTGGTTCTTGAAGAACATGCACGAACTGTTTGAATTCGAAGCCACCCTGCGCCGGGAGGATCTCACAGAGGACCTCTTGCGGCAAGCTAAGCGTTTTGGCTATGCGGATGTGCAAATCGCCAAAGCACGGGGCGTGAAGCCTGAGGAGATTCGCAAGCAACGCAATGACCTTGGGATCCGCCCGAGCTACAAGTTAGTGGACACCTGTGCAGCGGAGTTTGCGGCCGAAACCCCCTACTACTACTCGTCCTGGGAAGACGAGTCCGAAGTCCGCCCCAGCGACAAAGACCGCATCATGATTCTTGGTGGCGGGCCCAACCGTATTGGGCAAGGCATCGAGTTTGACTATTGCTGCGTGCATGCGGCCCTCGCTGCTCGCGAAGTCGGCTGCGCTTCGGTCATGGTGAACTCGAACCCCGAAACAGTTTCCACCGACTACGACACCTCGGATGACCTGTTCTTCGAGCCCCTAACCCACGAGGATGTGATGCATATCGTGGAGGAAGTCAAACCCAAGGGTGTGATCGTTCAGTTCGGGGGCCAAACGCCCCTCAATCTCGCCGCCGGCCTGGAAGCGGCAGGAGCACCCCTGATCGGCACCCCGGTGGCCTCTATCGACCGGGCTGAAGACCGCGAACAGTTCCGGGTTTTCCTAGAAAGCCTCGGCTTGCACCAACCCCCCAGTGGCATGGCCACAACCGTGGGGGAAGCGTTTGCGGTGGCACGCGATATTGGGTACCCGGTGCTTGTGCGCCCCTCCTATGTGCTTGGTGGCAGGGCCATGGAGATCGTTTTTGATGACGAGAGCCTTGAGATCTACATGCAGAACGCGGTGGACGCCACGCCCGACCGCCCGATTCTGGTGGACAAGTTCCTTGAGGACGCAATCGAAGTGGATGTGGACGCCTTGTGCGATGGCACCATTGCGGTAATCGGTGGAATCATGGAGCACATTGAGGAGGCCGGCATTCACTCCGGTGACTCGACCTGCATCCTTCCCTCCCCCACCCTGGGATCAGAACTACTGGAAGAGATCGCCGCAGCTACCAAGGCCATGGCCCTTGAGCTTGGCGTGATTGGCTTGATGAACGTTCAGTTTGCGGTCAAGGGCACCAAGCTTTACATCATCGAGGTCAACCCCCGGGCCTCGCGCACCGTGCCCTTTGTCAGCAAAGCCATCGGCGTTCCCCTAGCCAAGATCGCCGCCAAGGTGATGATCGGGCAAAGCCTCAAGGAATTGGGCTTCACCGAAGAGATCGTGCCCCCCTACTTCTCAGTCAAGGCACCGGTCTTCCCCTTCAACAAGTTCCCCGGCGCGGACATGCTGCTCAGTCCCGAGATGCGATCCACCGGCGAGGTCATGGGTATTGACGCGGATCTCGGTTCTGCCCTCCTCAAGGCCTACCAAGCGGCGGGCATGCGCTTGCCGCACACGGGCACGATTCTGATGACCTTCAAACAAGCCGACAAGCGGGGCGTGGTGGCCGAGGCACGGACGCTTGTGAGCCTTGGATATGACTTGATCGCCACCGATGGCACCTGGCGAGTCCTGCGAGCCAACGGGGTCCAATGCGAACGGGTCAACAAGGTCCACGAGGGCCGGCCGCACATCGTTGACGCCATCAAGAATCACGAGATCGACCTGGTGCTCAACACGCCCTTCGGCAAGCAACAGCGCCACGATGATTCCTACATCCGGTCCAGCGCGATCAATGCGGGCGTCGCCTGCATCACAACCCTGGCAGGAACACGCGCCGTCGTCAGCGCCCTAAGCGCCATGCACCGGGGCGGATTCGAGGTCTGCTCGCTGCAAGAGCATCATGCTTCGCACAGCCGCTAGGCGGCATGGGTAACACAGCCGCTAGGCGGCA
>CALEMP010000068.1 GCA_937910685.1 uncultured bacterium | reverse complement strand
CATCATGCTTCGCACAGCCGCTAGGCGGCATGGGTAACACAGCCGCTAGGCGGCATGGGTAACACAGCCGCTAGGCGGCATGGGTAACACGGCCGCTAGGCGACACGATCGCCACGACACAGCCAGCCCTACTTGCCGATCTTCTCGCGCATGGTAACCTTGCAGTCAAAGCTCCAACGGTCGTTGGGAATGTCCTCAGGCTCGGTTCGCTCGGCGTTGGACATCTTGAACTCCGTCACACGGATCCTGTTCGAGCCGTCCTCTAGCTTGAACATAAAGTTGCAAAGCTGCAACCGGGAGAAATCCGCCTTGTTGTCCTTGTGCCGGATGCGGAACTCGCGGTCCTCTGAACCCTTGAAGATACTCTTCGTGGGCGAGACGTTCACGTCGATGCGTCCCAGGCCGATCTTTGCGTGCTTCGCCACGTTCCGGATGTAGGACTGGAGGTTGGCCTCCTGTTGCATACCGTCGCTGGCGAGTTGCTCTTTGAAGTCCGTGTAGCGCTTTGCCTGGTCAACGATGCGGCGCAGCAAATTATGCACCGGCGCAGTGGGTGCCCCCATGGGAACGCCCTCCCCGTCCAAGCCAAGCCGGTCGCGGGCCCCGTCAACCTTGGCAGCGCCCGCATAGGCTTCATAGCCCAGGTAGACCGAAGCCAACAAGAAGATCACGATCATCGCGCGAGAGGAATTAAATCCCTGTAGGAACTCTTTCATTGTTCAGTGCCTCCGGCGCTTTTCAAGCCGCCACTCTTGAGCCAGGTTTCCACATTGACCGTAATCGGCAGACCCTCCACGAGGACGCCCTTACCCGTGTCTAAGTCTTTAGAAGAGCGTTCCTCCACTGCGTACAGCCATGACTGGCTCTTGAGCTCGGCGAGGAAGCCCTCATAGTCACGACTTGCCTGTACCGTGTCCTCCGCGAAGAAGACCAGGTCCATGGTGACTTTCACGCTTTCCGGTTGGTTATTGTTGCGCCCCGGTTGATAGATCGCATCGACCCGTCGCAGGGAAGGACGCCACTTGTCCGAGTTGTCGTTGAGCACACCGAACACCAAGGTCGCCGCCACAAATGCGGACTGGGGCTGGGGATAATCCGTATGGGTCCCGAGCTGCTTTTCCATTTTACGGTTCTCTTTTTCAAGCTCGACGGCCAGCTGGTCGAGCGCGTTGTATTCGTCGCCCTCCCAGTCTGGTTCGGCCGCTTCAAAGCGCGCCTTGAAGCCCGCCAAGAAAGGAGACTCTTTGGCGGTGGGTACCGGATAGAGGTAACCCCGCGTGCCTCCCTTGAGGTCGCCGAAGACATGGCTTGCAGTGCTCTGGATGTACCAGCGTGGACCTGAAACCTCGAGTGTCGCCAGCTCGCGGTGCTGGAAGATGTTGATCACCCCAAGCAAGGTTGCGACCAGCATAGTGGCGATGGCCAGGGGGAACTCTAGACGCTCCCAGGTGCCAGTGAACTTGAGCTCTTCCCGGCGCAGACGGGCGGTCAAGACTGCCGCGTCGAGACCCACAAGGGCGCCGCCATAGGCCGTCACCAAGGCGCCAAAACCATCGGCGGGTTGACCGGAGTCCTCGTCAAAGCAATCCAGCACGAAAATCGGCACATCTTGAACCGTGTCTCCCACCAAGCCCGGAAGTTCAACCCCGCACACATAGATGGAGGAGACATCGTTAATCGTGCGAGCAGCAGATAGGGTGCGTCCCAACTCGCGCACAATGCGTTTGACCGCCTGGGCTTGTCGGCGGCTCAGTTCGTAGGCGTCGGGCGTCGCGTCCTCGCCAGCGTCATCATCGACCTCGCCAGCGTCATCAGCTGCCTCTGTGATGTCAGCTGCCTGACCCGTTTTGGCCCCGATGTGAATCACACGCATATCGCGTAACTCACCACTGTCCACCACGACCACGGCGGTGGCCGTGTCGCCCACATGCACCAACAACTGGGAGTCGTCGATGTTGCAGAGGCCAGCGGACATGGCCGCATTGAACATGGCAGTAGCTTCCAGCTCGGCTTCGAGAGGCTCAAAGCCAGCGGCTTGGCACAACTCAAGGGGAGCAGCCAGGTCGCTCTTCTGCACCGCGACCCCAAGCAGGTCAGCGTTGTTTTCGGTAGAGGCCAGAATATGGTTATCCACAACCACATCGTCGATGCTCCATTGGGGCAGGTCGCTCTCGATTTCGAACTTCAGCACCTGCTCGATCTTGGCCGGATCCGAGAACGGAACCGTCAAGCGGCGGAAGGCCGCCATCCCGGTGTTGAGCACCAGATGGACGTTGTCCTTGGGGCCCTTGACCTCGGCAAAGGCCGCGGCGAGCTGTTTGGCCCGGGCGGCTGCTATGTCCGTGTCACCTTCAGGAGGACTGGTGAATTCATCAGCAGACCAACCAATGATCTGGTGCTTCTTTGAATTCCCGTCAAGGACAACAATTTCGTACCTCTCGGGGCCGATTCGAATACCGCAACTGCGTGCCATAGGGGTTCCCTAACGAGGAATGTCTTGGATCTGTAGGAGCCCTTCGGACTCGTGAACGTATTGCCTTCGCGCGGAAGGGGGGAGGACTTTATCACGAATCATGACGCCATAGCGCACGCCAAGGGCAGACAACTCTGGTTCCATGGCGGCGTGATAGGTTGGGAGGTGGCGCGAGCGCACATGATCGAGCTCTTCGCGATAGGAAGCGAGGACCACCGCCAGGGCTTCACTGCGCTGATTGCCCAGGGAATAGTGCTGCTCCATCCGATCCCCATAGGCCCCAAAGGGGTCAAGCGGGCCTTGAGGAGCGTCAGGTGTCACAACCAGCGCACCCGCGGCGACTCCTACGAGAAAGCTGACGCTGCCGAAGAGCAGGATCCAGGCCCGTACGGAGTTCACTTGCCCGCCTCCGTGGCGGTGGGCTGGAACTCGCCCGCGGAATTTTCCCCGGGCAGCTCCAAGCGCTCCTCCCGGTTCAAGCGGTCCATGGTTTCGAGGGCCTCGCGCAAATCCGAGCTATCGGCTCGCAGCTCGGCACCCTCGGGGTGCGCGCTGAATTTCATTCCCAAAGCCAGGATCAAGAGCACTGCGGCAGCCACCGCGGTCATTTGGATCGCAAACTGCAGGATGCGGGGCTCGCCGCCCCCTGTGCCTTGAGGCGCAACGGGGGTCAACAGCCCCTTATCCCCGGCAAAGGCCCGACGGGAAACCCGAGCCGCAAAGCCCTCGGGGGCCGTCATGGGTTCGGTAGGCACAAACCAGCTCTTTTCGGCAGTCTGGGCCTGCATCAACTTACGGCACTCGCCACAGTCAAGCAGGTGCTGGCGCACCGGAGAGGCTTGGGATTCGGACAGTTCGTCATCGAGATAGCCCGCGACGAGGGATCGTACAGCTTCACACTTCATATCAGTCCACCTGCCCGTATTCGGGATAGCGTTGTAGGATCTGCTCCTTGAACTTTGCGCGCGCACGGAAGATGCGCGACTCAACGGTTCCAATCGAGATCCCTAAGAGGTCTGCAATGTCCTGATACGCCTGCTGCTCGAATTCCCGCAGGATCAGCACCGTGCGAAAGATCTCGGGCAATTCGGCGAGCACCTCGTGGGTGATCTCGGCGATCTCGCGCTCTTGCATCTGCGCATCCGGACGCATCAAACCGCGCGATGGCGGCGTGCCGATGACCTCGGGGTCCTCGACGGTTTGTACCGGATTGCGCCCCTGCCGCTTAAACAGATCAAGGGCCGTGTTCACCGCAATGCGGTAGACCCAGGTGTAGAAGCTGCCTTGACGCTGGAACGATGAGAGCCGGGTGAAAGCCTTGAGGAAAGTGTCTTGGACGATGTCCTCGACCTCGACCGGATTGCGCGTGTAGTGCCGCACAAGACCGAAAATTCGATCCTGATGCCGCTCCACGAGCACTCCAAAAGCCTCCCGATCCCCATTCAGGGTCCGGGTGACCAGCTCTTGGTCTTCAATCTCGGGCAAACTTTCCATGAGGCGTAGGGCCATTACGGGGTATGAGACGCCGCAGCGGCCATTCTATTCCCCCCCATCCTGCCCAGCCCCTGATCCTTCGGGCAGGGGCCACCGCCAGGGGCCAGGAAAACCCCAAAAATAGCCAAAATCCCGCCCGGGCGGGTCTAGGACCGGGGTTTAAGGGCCTCAGCTCAGAGGCTGTGGCCGAGTTTCTCTGCCTTGGTCCGCAGATAACGCTCGTTGTTGGGGTTCGGCTCGATCACCAGGGGGACCTGGTCCACCACTTCCAGCCCATAGCCCGCCAACCCGTGGATCTTCTTGGGGTTGTTGGTCAACAGGCGCATCTTGCGCACCCCCAGGAACTGGAGGATTTGGGCGCCAATGCCGTATTCACGCAGATCGGCGGGGAAGCCCAGGGCCTCGTTGGCTTCCACCGTGTCCATGCCCCCGTCTTGCAGGCGATAGGCCTTGAGCTTGTTGAACAAGCCAATTCCGCGGCCCTCCTGGCGCAGGTAAACCAGCACGCCGCGCTCTTGGGTGCCGAGGAATTCCAGTGCTCGGTCCCGTTGGGCCCCGCAATCGCAACGCTCGGAGTGGAACACGTCGCCGGTCAAACATTCCGAGTGCATGCGCACATGGATTGGCTCATCCATGGGAGGGAAGTTGCCATCCCCATCGGGCTCGCCCAATCCACGGCTCACCACAAAGTGCTCGGTGCCATCAATTAAGCTGCGGAAAAGGTGGGCTTTGAATTCCCCCGCGCTCAGGGGCATGGGTAGGTTGACCTCAAGGGCTTCCACCAACATTTCTGTGCGCCGGCGGTAGGCGATCAAGTCCGCAATGGTGCAGATTTTGAGGTCATGCTTTTGGGCGAAAACCTCCAACTCCGGCATGCGCGACATGGTTCCGTCGTCGTTCATGATTTCGCAGATCACACCAGCAGCCCGTGATCCACAAAGCTTGGCGAGGTCCACCGTGCCCTCGGTTTGACCGCCACGCACGAGTACTCCTCCATCCCGTGCCCGCAGGGGAAACACGTGGCCGGGACGGTGTAGATCCTCGCGCTTCACGTCGGGGTTGGCGGCCACCGCAATGGTGTGCGCCCGGTCAGCGGCACTGATGCCGGTGGTCACGCCCGTTGCAGCTTCCACCGAAACGGTGAACGCGGTGCGGTGGGCGTTGGTGTTGTGGGCGGCTTGGGGTTCGAGATCCAGCAGATCGCAAATTTCCCCCGAGAGGGGCATGCAGATCAGGCCCCGGCCCTCCTTCGCCATGAAGTTGATTGCCTCGGGGGTGACGTGCTCTGCCAGCATGGCAAGGTCGCCTTCGTTCTCGCGGTCGGGATCATCGACAAGGATGATCATGCGCCCTTGGCGCAGGTCCTCTAGAACTTCAGGAATGGGGGAAATAGGCATTTTGGTACCGTCGCAGGGGCTTTTGAAGGAGTCTCCAAGACCCATCAGGATACCCGCTGGGAGAGGGCTACTGGGCGAGATGTGACCATTGGAAGGCGAGAACATCCGCCCAGCCATTGCAGCCGGGGCTGCCCGGGGTGAAGATCAGGGGGCTACGCCGCCACCAACCCCATGCCGTACGACCCACAACCCTCCCGCCGCCCCCTCCCCGAGGGCTCAATCTCCCCCCTCGCGCATCTCCTGGCCCTGACTCTCGGGTGCCTGCTCGGATTTGGGTGCGCTGCGGTCGGCAAAGACCACCGCGATCCAAGAGCCCACCGGACAGGATCTTCAACCAGCGAACGTCCTTCACCTCCGAAGGAATGGCGCGCAATGTTGGACGCCCAGGCGCAACGCGCAGAACCTGATTCCGCGCTCCTCTTGAGGACCTTGATCACCGACCCCGAAGCAAGCGTACGCGCCCGGGCAGCTTTCACCTTGGGTCTCGATCACCCGGACGCCTTTGAGGTCTTGGCCGCATTGGCTGGCACCGACCCGGCTCCCCTTGTACGCGCTGCGGCGGTCACCGCCGCCGTAAGGGCTGGACAAGCCAACCACGCCGAAGAAGCGGGGGCGTTGGTCGCAGCAGCTCTCCAAGATCAGGTCCCCCAGGTACGCGCATCTGCTGCAAGTGCGGCTTGGCTCATTGGTGATCTGGGAGAAAATGCAACGGTGTTGGATGATGCTCTAACCCAAGCAACCCACGATGCGGATCCAGAAGTACGCTGGCGCGCGCTCTTCAGTATATCTCGACGTGGCAAGGAGTCTGACTTGGGCGGCCTTCAAGAGCGCGCCCTGACCAAGCAAGCCCCGGCCATGGAGCGTTTGTATGCCACCCGAGGGCTGACGCGGATTGGAGTCACGGATTCAGGTGTAACCGACAGCGTCCTCAAGGCATTGGCAATCTTGACCCACGACCCGGACTGGCGGGTCGCGATGGAGGCGGCCCTGGGACTGGGGCAAGCTCGGGGAGAACGGGCCCAGGGGGCTCTGCTGGAAGCCCTGGGGCATTCCTCCTTCCATGTGCGCCAAGCGGCTGCCACAGGCCTGCGAGCCACCAAAGGCCCTCTAGCGGATTCCCTCGCCGCTGCAGTGATCGCCCTGAGGAAAGACCCCTCCCCATCCGTGCGGGTCGCTGGCATCCTTGCCGCGGCGCGTGTGATGGGGCCCAGGGCAGAGCAAATGGTCCGCGCTGCAGCCAAGCATGAGGACCCGCGTATGCGCTACGGATCCTTGGCTGCAGCCCTAGAGATCTCCCCCGACCTCGCCCTTGAGTTGGCCGAGGAACTCTTGCTCGATCCCAAGTTACGCGTGGCCGGCGCCGCGGTGGCAACCCTCGGAAAACTCGTCCAGGACGAAGCCATAGGTGAGTTGGTGTTGCCTGTACTCCGCCAAATGTTAGCCAACGAGGACAATGGCCTGCGGCTGGCCGCGGTTACCTCCCTGGTTGGCCAGATCAAGCCCGAAGACCTGGGCCTCTTCGCCCACTGCTTTGCCACATCCGAGGGGGACATCGGTCCCGAGGTACGTTTCGGCATCGTTCACGCGGTGGCCCAGCTCCCCGAAGCCGCGCCCATTCTCCGCAAAGCCGCTCAAGACGACAACCCCCATGTGGCCGCCGTGGCACACGCGGCCCTCTTGGCACAGGCATCCCCGGAGGCCGCCGGGAGCTTGCAGCGCCCCAATTCCCAGAGCTCGGATCTCCCAGATGTTCCCGTGTGGAAAGAGGCAGATCCCATCGTGCGCTTGAAAACCACCAAGGGCGATTTGCTCCTGCAGCTCTTTCCGCGAGAGGCGCCCCGGCATGTGGCCTCGTTCCTGATGCTGATCGAGAGGGGCCACTACGATGGACTCGATTTTCACCGCGTGGTCGGGGATTTTGTGGTGCAAGGAGGCTGCTACCGAGGCGACGGAAATGGGTCCGGAACAGGCTTCGACCCCCTCGGCGCCCTTCCAGCAGAGTTCAACCCGGTCCCGTACCTGACCGGCACCCTGGGAATGCCGCGCAACGAGGACCCCGATTCCGGGGGCGGCCAGATCTTCATCACCCATCGACCGACCCCTCACTTAGACGGGCGCTACACCGTCTTTGGCCAAACCCTAGAGGGGTTTGATGTACTGGATGTCCTCGAAGTAGGTGACGAAATCGTCACCATAGAACGCCTGCGCTAGAAATCCGTTCCCGGAATGGGGCAACTAGGGGGGCTGCAGGACCGCGGACAGGGCTCGCTCCGCGCTCCGAGTGAAGGCTTACTTCGTAGGGCTCCGCCGGTCGATAGGAGGGGAAGGTCCCAAAGCACCGTTGGTGTAACGGGGCCTTATCTCCCCCTAATTTTTCCCAATCCGTCATGCATCGACCCCTCATATTGGGGTCCGTCCTCGTCGCCGTAGGCGGCCTGGCCGTGACCCGAGTACACAATCTTGAATCAGAGCTAGCGCGCATTTCCGCCGCGCCCGCTCCCTCGCCCCAGGTCCCAGCTGCCGTGATGCTGCAACTGACCGAACTTGGGGATGGACTGACCATGGCCCTTTCGGAGCTTGACTCCATGCGCGGTGATGCGGAGATCCAAGCGGCCGAATTTGCGGAACGCCACCTAGCCACTTTTCAATCCAGTAATGGGGAAATGGCCACCCTTGAGCGCGAACTCGCAAGCCTCAAGCAAGCCTACGAGACCCTCCTGTTGACTTCCAACAACCGTGAACGCGATGACCTGTCGGCCAATGAAAAAGACGACCTGTTGCGCGCGGAGTTGCAGACCCAATTGCAGCTGGCCCTCAATAGTCTGCGCGCGGAAGAGCAACACCGTTGGGAAGGTCTATCCCAAACAGTCAACGCCACCTCAACTCGGATGGCAAAGGTGGACGGTGAAATGGCCAGCCTAGGCCAACGGATGATGACGGTCAGTCCCCAGATGCGCTGGTCTGAAATGGTCGCTCCGACAGTGCGCCTAGAAGGCTCCTCAACTGTGGGCTCCGGTGTCATTCTTGAGTCGACCCCCCACCCCGATGGACGCGGGTACCAAACGCTGCTGCTCACCGCCTGGCATGTGGTGCGCGACATCCAATCCAATGGCTCCAACGACAAGTTGCCGGTCCCGCTGGAAATTCGACGCCAGGAGGGATCACGGTTCGAGATCGGTCGCTTGCTGGCCAAGAACGTAGAACTCGACGCTGCCCTCCTCATTCTTCAAACCCGCGAGCCAGTCACGCACGGCGCGCACCTTGCCTCCCGTTCGGCCTTAGCTTCCATGCAGATCTTCGACGAGATCTATGCGGTTGGCTGCCCCTTGGGTAACGACCCGATTCCCACCCGGGGCGCGGTGTCAGACCTCGGCCACGTGCTCAACGAAACGAGCTACTGGATGATTAGCGCGCCGACCTACATTGGAAATTCCGGCGGAGGGATTTTCGACGGTCAAGAGCGCCGCTTGATGGCGATCTTCTCCAAGATCTACACCCACGGCACGATTCGTCCCACGATCATCCCGCACATGGGCTTGGCATCACCTTTGGGCGCGGTCTATGACTGGCTTGAGACGGATGGGGTCGCCACCATCCAAGAGTCGGATGATGGGAAGACCGCTCGGATTGTGGTAACCCGCAAGTCCGACGACACGGCCCTGACTAGTGCCGAAAGTGTCGAGCGCCGGTAAAGACCATCGCTACGTTGCCAGCGTCACAAGCGGCGATCACCGCCTCGTCGCGCACAGAACCACCCGGTTCCACAAGCGCTACCACACCCGCGTCGATCGCAACCTCAACCCCATCGGGGAAGGGGAAGAAAGCATCTGACGCCAGCACGCTGCCGGTCACACGGTCGCCAGCCTTGTGAGCCGCAAGGCGTACGGAATCCACGCGGCTCATTTGGCCCGCACCCACACCAACCACAGTGCGGTCGCGGGTCAACACGATCGCGTTGGACTTCACGTGTTTGGCGATTCGATTGGCAAAGGCTAGTTCGCCCAATTGCTCCTCGGTGGGAGTCGCCTTGGACACGGTCTTGAAGCAGTCCTCCCCTTCCACCTCAAGGTCACGCCCCTGCAACAGGAATCCGCCGACGATCTTACGGACCTCCACGTCGTTAGCGCGCCGGTCGGATGGGCCGAACGGTCCAAGCGCGAGCAAGCGCACGCTCTTGCCCCACTTGGGCTTGCCGGTCAAAAGCGCAAGAGCATCATCGTCGAAGGACGGAGCCACGATGGCCTCGACGAATCGGTTGCCTCCCACTAGGAACTCAGCGCAGGCCAAGGTCAAGGGTCGGGTGAAGGCCAGCACGGAACCAAAGGCACTGATCGGGTCTCCCGACCAAGCGAGCTCCAGCGCATGGGCCACGTTGTCAGCAATCGCTGCCCCACATGGATTGGTGTGCTTGAGTACGCAAGCAAAGGGTTCGTCGAACTCCTTGGCCAAGGCAAGCGCGGCGTCTAGGTCCACCAAGTTGTTGTAGGACAGGGCCTTGCCACTGAGGACTTGGGCGCTGGCAATGCAGGGCTCGGCAATCGCACCTTGGCGATAGAAGGCCGCGGTCTGGTGCGGGTTTTCCCCGTAGCGCAGGTCGAGTGCCTTGGTGCCCGCCAAGCTGAAGGCCTCGGGATACGGCGAATCACCACCGTCCTGTTCAAAGATCCAACGACTAATCATGGCGTCGTAGCCCGCAGTCAGAGCAAAGGCCTTTTGGGCCAAGCGCGCACGGGTTTCGTCGGTCAAGCAGCCCCCATCGGCCTTGAGTTCCTCAAGCACCTTGGCGTAATCACCAGGGTCGGTGACGATTCCAACAAAACGGTGATTCTTCGCGGCCGAGCGAACCATGCTGGGGCCGCCAATGTCGATTTGCTCGATGGCTTCCGCACGGGTCACGCCGTCCTTAGAAATGGTCTCTTCGAACGGGTACAAGTTGACGACCACAAGATCGATGCCCCCGATGTTGTGCTCGTCCATGGACTGCACGTGAGCCGGCTCGTCTCGCAGGGCCAGAATGCCCCCGTGGATCGTAGGGTGCAGGGTTTTCACCCGACCGTTCATCATCTCGGGAAACCCCGTGTGGGCCGAGACCTCGGTGACGGGAATTCCCGCACTGGCCAGACGCTTGTGGGTTCCGCCCGTTGACAAAAGCTCGATTCCAAGAGCTGCGAGGGAAGAGGCAAATTCTTCGATTCCGGCCTTATCGCTGACGCTGATGAGCGCTCGCTTGACTGTGTTTTTCATGCTGATCCTTGGCCCACCCGGGCCTAAAGGGAAAGGGGGAAGCTCGAGGTCGGAAACACTTCTCCGCACACTTCGAGGCGCACAAGGTAGCGTCTAAGGGGCACCCCGCAAAAGCCCTTTCAAGCAAACTTCAAGAGCCGCCCGACTTGCGCTCACGACAACGTTTAAAGCCCCTTGGGGTCAGGGTGTGCCCGCGACCGGGAACCTCGCTGGTGAGGCCCGCTCGATGGAGGGACACCATCCTGCGGCGCACATCGCGCTCGCCCATACACGCTTTCTGGGCAAGATCCTTGATCACCAAACCATCGCTCATCTGGATCAATTCAAGCAGGCGCCAGTCCTTGTCCGCGAGGGATATGTGTTCAGAGTTGTTCCCAAGGCGGCCCATCTCGGACTCAGGAATCGGGCGCGTCGAATCGCGGTTACGAAGATAAACCGTGCGGTCCCCCTCGGGTCCTACAACGCTGTAAGGACCATGCAGCCCGCTGGGCACATCCACGCGCAGCAAGACGCAGTCCCCGGGCAAGGAAATGCGATGGAAAGAAATGTCCGGGGCCGGGTCCACCAGGTCCGCTGCGGCCCCAATCGCATCGCGAGCAATCGCAAAATTTGGCACCCCTACCGGGCGGCCGTCATCGCTCATACCTATCCAAATACGACCTCCAGTGCCGTTGCTGAAGGCCGCCAGGGTCCGCGCCATGCGATCCGGGCGAGGCACCTCCTCCTTCCACTCATCTTCGGGGCCTTCCGGCGGAATCGACTGCATGTCCACGGGGCGTAGTGTACGGGCTTATCCAAGCAAGTCAGAGCCAGTTGCTGTATGTTTAAGGGAGAGAAACCCCCATGAAAACAACCCTGCCCATCTGCCTAGGACTCTTCACCCTCGTCTTGTCTCCCATCATTATCGCCCACGATGATGATCCCAAGGCCCGCAACCGCGTGGCGCCCTACGCCGGCACAGGTTTCCTGCGAGGAGGGCGTGCGAGTCAGCCCATGTTGCACGCGACGGGACCGAACGGATCCGTCGGACCGGGAACCTCAAGCATGCCCGTTGTTGGACAAGGGGTGCAGCTCTTGAGTTGGCTCACCTTGAGCGACTTGGGCGCTTCCTCGGGGGTCTTAGCCAATGACTGCTGGGGCTACGTTTCCCCCAGTGGACGCGAGTACGCGGCCATCGGCACGGAGGAGGCCACCATCTTCATCGAGGTCACAGATCCTTTTGCGCCGAACATCGTGGGCAACATCCCGGGCCCTTCGGGAATCTGGCGCGATGTGAAGATCTACCAGGAGTACGCCTACTCGGTTTGCGAGTCTGGTTGCGGTGGCGTGCAGGTCATCGACCTTTCGCAAATTGACCAGGGCACGGTGACCCTGGTGAACACTGCCAGCGACGGCAGTACAGGATCTTCCCACAACGTATTTATCAATGAGGAGTCCGGCTTCCTGTACCGAGTCGGCGGCGGCGGCCTGGGGCTGCGCTTCTACAGTTTGGCCAACCCACTTGCCCCGGCCTTCGTGGGCCAATGGAACGATCGCTATGTGCACGACGTGCAAGTGGTGAGCTACACCTCGGGTCCTTACGCCGGCAAAGAGGTCGCTTTCTGCGGCTCAGGGTTCAACAGCGGCTGGGGTTCCCCGGGCGTGACGATTGTGGATGTGACCAACAAGGCGAACCCCGTTTTGTTGGGCGAAATCCAATACCCCGGTGCGGTGTACTCCCACCAGGGTTGGCTCACGGAAGACCGTCAGTATTTTCTGTTGGGCGATGAGCTCGATGAGGGCTCCCTCGGCATTCCCTCCACCACCCACGTGATCGATGTCAGCGACCTTTCCAACCCGACGCTTGCGGGAACTTTCACCAATGGCCTCGCGTCGGTGACCCACAACGGCTACGTGAAGGGCGATCTTTTCTTCCAAGCCAACTACAGCAGCGGACTGCGCATCTTTGACATCAGTGACCCGGTCAACGGTAACGAGGTTGCCTGGTTTGATACCTATCCCGCCAACGACGATGTTTCCTACAACGGCATGTGGAGCGTCTACCCCTATCTGCCGAGCGGTGTGATCATCGCCAGCGATCGCCAAAATGGGCTCTTCCTTCTTTGGCACGGGGAGGATCGCATCGGGTCGACGTACTGCGCACCGGGCGTTGCGAACTCCAGCGGGCAACCCGGGCGCATGCAGGCCACCGGATCCAGCGATGTGGCCTCGAACAACGTCACCCTTTCCGCCCTGACCCTTGCGACCAATCAATTTGGCTACTTCATCACGTCCCAGGATGCGGGCTTGTTCCCCAACCCCGGCGGCAGCCAAGGAACCCTCTGCTTGGGCGGTTCTATCGGGCGCTACAACGGTCAGGTTCAGACTTCAGGCCCGGATGGCTCCTTTGCCATCACCATCGATGTCAACCAAATGCCGGTCAACCCGGTGACGGCCGCGGTGGCCGGAGAAACCTGGCGCTTCCAGGCCTGGTATCGGGACAACAACCCCGGCGCCACGTCGAACTTTACCGATGCGGTAGAGATCACTTTTCAGTGATGCAAGAGCTCGATAGCCGGCGCTGGAGATCAGGTCATACTGGTCACTAGAATCAGCCTATGGCCAAGCGCATAACCCTATGGACCCACCTCAAGTGGCACCTCTTGGGGTCTGCCGCCATTCAGTTAGCGCTGCTCAATATGAGTGACGTTCACGCCGTACCCGCTGCCTTGATCGCGGTGAATCTCATGGCTTTCGGATTCTGGGCATTGGATAAACGCAACGCCATCAAGGACAAGCCCCGTGTACCCGAACGGACCCTGCACGTGATCGCCTGTTGTGGCGCTGCGCCCGCATCTATGCTGGGCTTGACCCTGCTGCATCACAAAACCAGTCACGCGACCTTCAGGATTGGGCACACCCTGCTTTTTCTTGCCTGGCTTGGTTTCTTGCTGGCAGGCCCCAACTGGGTGCGCGGCGGTTCGGCCTAGGGTCGCTCGAATTCAACGCAGGGTTGGAATGAGAGCAGCGCTTACCTTTCCAGGCGTTTGACCCCGGCCCCGGAGCAGGATTTCTGTGACGCCATTCAGGTTGCCAAGATCCACCATCACAAGCGTCTCGCCCGTGACCACACTCGTCATTAGGGAGGACTCTTCCCGAGCGTTCCCGTTGGAGTGCACCTTGAGTACTTCGAAATCACCCTCCAACTTGAGCGCTGGAATCCAAAGGGCTTGAATTGGGTCGGGCAAGCTCAAGGGCATCCTTATGGTCCAAATATCCCGCTCCTTCACGCTGGACCACCGCTTCAAACTGTCCGTTTCCGCGCGGAAGGGGGTCACTAGGCTCACTTCAAGGCCATCTTCGATCGCGTCTTCGAGCTCGGGAGAATGGAGTGTAGCTTCGTCCAGCTGGGTGCTGGATGTGATGAGCGGCAACACGCACACATTAGCTTCCGAGGGCCAAGTTAGTGAATACGCCAAGTCCCCCACGGCTGCTTGGAACCAGCCAGGACGCCTACCGGCGGCTACTGCGCGCACAGCCAGTGCACCATCCCCACTCGCAAGGACGCTGCCTCGCGTAAGCCTGATTTCACTGGGCAGAGCCTGTAGGGGCAAGGGGAGGAGTTGCACTGGAGATGGGATTCCCGCGGTTAGGCAAACCGTGCACGCCTTCGCAAGCCTGATATTACCGCGGTTGAGGGCGATGTGCTGAAAGAGTTGGTCACAGGGCATATCCACGGACAAGTGACCAGGTGTCAGGGCCTGTTCAAAATGGAGCGCTAAAGCATCACTGGTAAATTGACCCCTCACTGCTTTGCTGTAAATCCGGGTACCTAGCTCAAGTCGCAGGTACGCCAAGAGGTTTTCGCCAGCCACAAAGCTGGTTCCCGTAATCCACAGGGGAGCGTCGCTCTTCCCTTCTTCCAGAAGAGCCTTGGAGGCCAGCTTGTTTAAGGGCATTAGTCGCGGTTGCAGGATGGCGGGCATCAGGGTGCGCTGAGCACGAGATCCACGACGAAGGCCTGCGTAAGCAAGGAGCCCCGACTTCTGGGGCGTGGTTCTTTCCCGGTCCAGCAGGCTGAGTCGCTCCTCACGTGCCCCCCCTTCCACCCTGGTCACCCCCCGCAATGCTTCCGCAATTATCCCGGCAGCCACGAGCTGGCCCTGCCGGCTCCAGTGGGTGCCGTAGCGGGCCCACAGCGCCCCCGCGTCCGCGCCCGAAAGCGCTGACAACAGATTCACGTGGGGCACGCCCCGCTCATCGAGTGCATCAAGAAAGGCCTTATCCCATTCGGCTTTGGGATCATATCCACTCGGCAGAAATGCCTTTGCTGCCACTGCCCGGCGGGGCACCGGGATCAAGAGAAGCTTGGTGCCACGGACAAATAGCCTCCGTTCGCAACCGCGAAAGATGTTGGCCCAAATCTGGGCGGGGACTTGCGTTGGCAGATCCGGCGGGGACAGGCGCCGCTCAAGGAACAGCCAGCCGTCCTTGCCCACCACAACCCGGGGCGAGGCTTCATCTGCATAGCGCAGCAAGATCGCTGCCAACCAGCCTCCCACGTGATGGCGCAAGTTCGAGCGGTCGTTGGCCGTATCATCCAGCAAGCGCATGCGGGTTCCGTCAAGCCACGTAGCCCTTGCAACGCGGGCCGCCTTGACCTGCCCCTCGGCACCAATCGCATGCGGAGCGGGAGGTGGACTCAGCAGGTCACACATACCCACACCGGCTGTTGTTAGCAGAAACAGGAAGGTGAGCAGCCGAGGACCCGGCAGCCCCGTCGGGGCCACCACGAGTCCGCGCTCATCCTCAGAATTGGAAGTAGAGGAATGGGACATGTTCAGCGTTCACAAGACGGGTGAGGGCCAAGAGGAAAAGCAGCTGCAATAAGAAGGTCCAGCTGCGCGGTTGTTTCTGAATCAAAGCCTGGGTTGTGGGTGCCAAGTAAACAACCCCGATGGACAACACGGTTCCGATCATCAGCAAGGGGGACAGCAAACCTGGAATGGGTGAGGCATCTGCCCCGAGCCCGACCATGGAACCCACGATCGCAGTGCCGTGAGCTAGCCCTTGAGCCCGGAAGAAAACCCAACCAAGCAACACGATCAACATGGTGCTGGCCACTTTCATGGGCTGTGGCATGGAAGCGTGCAGAGCGCGCTTGCCCCGCCAGCGCTCAATGATCAGCCATCCCCCATGCCAAGCGCCCCAGACCAAAAAGGTCCAGGCCGCTCCGTGCCAGAGGCCGCCGATCAACATCACCAGCGCCAAATTAATATAGGTCCGAGTGCCGCCCTTGCGATTGCCACCTAAGGGTAAGTACAGATAGTCCCGGAGCCAAGTAGAGAGGGAAATGTGCCAGCGGCGCCAAAACTCGGTGATCGACTGGCTGATGTAGGGGCGATCAAAGTTGATGGGCAGGCGAAATCCCAGCATCAACCCCAAACCAATGGCCATGTCGGAATAGCCCGAAAAGTCGAAGTACAACTGGAAACTGTAGGCCAAGGAACCAATCCAGGCATCGGCCGTGGTGACCGGCCCTCCCGCAAACACAAGATCTGCTGCGGGTGCCAGAAGATCAGCCAAGAGGACCTTCTTCACCAGGCCAGATTGAAAAGCCAATACTCCAGCGGCGAACTTGTCCCAGGTGTGCGTTCGCTCGAACAACTGCTTTGCTACGGTCGAGTAGCGCACAATCGGGCCCGCCACCAACTGAGGAAACATGGCCACATAGCAGACGAAATCCCCGAAGCGCTTGACCGGCTCGACCTGTCCCCGATAGATATCGATGGTGTAGGACAAGGTTTGAAAGGTGTAGAACGAAATCCCCACGGGAAGAACGATCTCGGCCATGCTGAAGCCACCAGATCCAGCGACTCCCAAGACCTCGTTCAAGGTATCGATGCCAAAGTTGGCGTACTTAAACCAACCCAGCAGGCCCAAGTTTGTGGCTAACGAAAGCCAGAGCCAGTTGCGGCCACGACCGCCCTCCCGACGAGCAGCAAAAATCTTACGGCCGCAGAGATGGTCCACCAGTGTGGAGGTCAGCATCAGGATCAGAAAATCCGGCCGCCACCAGCCATAGAACACATAGCTGGTCAGACCCAGCGTCCACGAACGGCCGCGTTTCGGTGTGAGGTAGTAGACCCCTAGGAACAGGGGCAAGAACCAAAACAGAAATGTGGCACTGGCGAAGAGCACGGGGTCACAGAGGTGCTAGGTGGTCAGATCGTGGAGCGGCATTCATCGGATCGCCCCAGCATGATAGGGTCCAAGCCAACTCGAATCACGGCCTACCGGGACCCTCACGGATTCTCGACGTCACTGAAGAC
>CALEMP010000067.1 GCA_937910685.1 uncultured bacterium | reverse complement strand
TCTCCGCTGCAACGGTTGCCATGGGCGCTGAATTGACCGCCGACAAGGTGGAAGCAATCGAAGCGGGCTATGCGCCGGAAGTCGCGGCAAACTTTCCCAAGCTGTTTGCCTGGGCCCAGGCCCAAGGCTTCCGCATGACAGGTCGCTTGCCCCATGAGTACGAGCAGGTGGTGCGCCAAAGTCCGAGCCACCTGGAGGAATTCGCCGAGCGCATTCCGATCGGTGAGAGGCTCGCTGCGAAGGGTGTCAACTGCTATACGTGCCACCCGGGAATGGACGGCTCCTTCCTTCAGGATCCGATCGCGTGGGCGCCGGCCCTAACCGATACCCAGGACAGGTTGAGGGAAGAGTGGGTGCGCGAGTGGCTCTGGAATCCCACGGCTATCTATCCGGGGACCTCGATGCCGAGCAACTTCTCGGGTCATGAGCCCCAGTTCCAGGACCAATATCCCGGTTCGAGTAACGCGGCGCAGATCGACGCGGTGATGGACTGGCTCTACAATCTTGGGGCCGCTGCTCCCACCAAAGCGATGGGACAATTGGACCTTGGGGGAGTGGGGGACGAGCAACTGCTCGCGATCCTTCGGTCCCGTGGGGTGCAATTCACTGATGTGAGCGACCAAGGTGGTGCAGAACCTCCGCCAGTGATGGTACCTGTCGTGGAGCCCACGGAAGAGCCGGTGGAAGAACCGGTGGAAGTTGAAGAGCCGCCTCCTGCCCCCATCCCTGAACCGACGCCCGAACCTCTCGCCGCCTCCGGCGGAGCCCTTGTGGGCCGCGTGATGTTTGACGGGGATGCGCCGAAGGTCAAGCCCCTTACTATCAAGGCCGATCAAGCCATGGGATGCTGCACCGACGGAGCCACCGTGGATGACACGGACCGCAGTCTGTTGGTCAGCGCAAACGGTGGCATCGCCAATGTGGTGGTCACCTTGACCGTGGAAGGCGCGACGGCTACAGCTCCCACAGGCAAGGTCATCATGGATCAAGCCAGCTGTCGCTTCGAGCCGCACATTTCCGTGCTGCCCGTAGGCTCGACGATTTCCTTCACGAACAGTGATGCCGTGTCGCACAACGTGCACACCTATTCCACCAAGAACGATTCTCTTAACAAGACGGTCGCTGCGGGTGGGAGCTTGGATCTGAAGGTGGGTAAGGCCGAGCCAATCAAGATCGCTTGCGACATCCATCCCTGGATGTCCAGTTATGCGGTGGTGACCGATGCAACCCACTGGACCGTGACCGATGCGGAGGGGAACTTCTCTCTGGCAGGTGTGCCCCCCGGCGAATACCGCGTGGACTTCTGGCACGAGACCCTTGGTAAGTCCAAGGAGACGGTCACCGTGACCGCTACGGGCGGAACGCTTGAGGCCAAGATGAGCGCCAAGTCTGGTCGTCGACGCCGACGCTAGGTCAAATTCCCTAGGGAGTCAATCTGTCCCAGCAGCGCGGGGAGGCAAGCCGTTTGGCGAGGCCTCCCCGCGCTTCTTTTTTGATCCAAGGGCCGGGTGCCTGCGGCTCCATGTCGCAGCTGGGTTCCATAATCTCGCTCGGAAGGGAGCCTACAAGCAGCCTCCTGGTGATTTCGGCGAAGAGAGCCCTAGGGCCCCCTCGGATTTGTGCGATAGAATGGTGTCCGAAATTGCCGGAGGAGGCTCCCCCGGCTTCACCCACTAGCATATATCCATGAAGATCATCTCCCTGTTGGCCCTTACCGGCTGCACCGCAATCGCTCTGACCCTGGCCTCCGCCACCGTCGAGACCGCAACTCCCACCGTTGGCAAAGTCCACGGCAAGATTATTTTTGACGGCAAGGTCCCCGAGGCCAAGCCCCTCAAGATCAAAGCTGACCAAGCGAAGGGCTGCTGCGCCGAAGGTGACAGCGTCGATACCCAAGACCGTAGCTTGATGGTGGGTGTCGACAAGGGCATCGCCAACGTGGTCATCACTCTGACCGTGGCTGGCGCCAAGGTTGAGGTGTCCAAGGAGCCGGTCGAGTTGGACCAGGCCCAGTGCCGCTTCGAGCCCCATGTGTCCATCGTGCCGGTTGGCACCACGATCCGTTTCACCAACAGCGACGGCGTGTCCCACAACGTGCACACCTACAGCATCAAGAACGATCCCCTCAACAAGACGGTCGCCGCGAATGGAAAGCTGGACATGAAAGTCGCCAAGGCCGAGTCGATCAAGATTGCTTGTGACATCCACCCCTGGATGTCGAGCTATGCCGTCGTCACAGATGACACTCACTGGGGCCTTTCCGATGCCGCCGGCCGGTTCTCCATTGATGGAGTCCCCCCCGGCGAGTACAACCTGTCGATCTGGCACGAGAGCCTTGGCAAAGCCATGGCAACCGTGACCGTCAACGAGGATGGCAGCAGCACCGCTGCTGAAGTCAAGATGGGCCAGAAGAAGAAGCGTCGTCGCCGCTAGTTCCAAGTGAACCCTAACGGTTCTTCGAGGCGCTTCTTCCGTAAGGGAGAGGCGCCTCTCTTTTGGGGCAGAGTCTCAATACGATACACCGAGGGGCCTTAAGGGGCCTCTCGGCTCCCTTGTTTGCGAGGTTCATTAGACTTTTCAGAGGGTAGGAATACTTACCTCTTGATCCATATGGCTTCCCCCTCAAGTTCACTTGCGTTCCTCTCAGATCTTCGTGCTAAGTACGGTGACGTGGCTGAGTATGAGACAGCCTTTGGGCAGGTTCACTTCTTCAATCGGCCGGAGCACATTGCTGCGGTTTTTGACCACGATGCGCTCCAGCGGACCGAGTTGGTGACGCTTGTCCTTGGCAAAGGTCTGCTTTCAAGTGATGGTGCCTATTGGCGTAAGCAGCGCAAGCTCATGCAGCCCGAATTCACGCGGCTGCGTAGCGAAGAATTCGCGGGCTTGGTGACGCACTCTACGCAGGAGCTGCTTCGTACTTGGGGTCCACTCATGGGCACTGGTGAATCCGTGGACATCGCTCCTGCCATGACCGAGCTGACCCTGGAGGTCATCGTGGCAGCGCTCTTTAGCGTAGAGCTCAAGCGTGAGGGGCCCGGTCTGGTGGAAACGATCACAGTCCTGATCGAGGGACTTGGCGCCCGCGCCGGCATGACATTCAACCAACCGTTGAAAGTGACCCCCGAAGAGAACCGCGCCTTTAAGGGGGCGCTCGCTGATGTGGATGCTTTTTGCCTCGGTGTGATTGCGAAACGTCGGCGGGCCATGGCTGCAGGGGATGAAGTACCCCGGGACCTGCTGGGGATCTTGATGACTGGCTCCGACGAACCTCTCACTGACAAGGAGCTGCGGGATGAAGTACTGACCATGCTGATCAGCGGCCATGAGACTACTGCTTTGATTCTTTCCTGGGCCTGGGCTCTTCTTGCGGAAAATCCAGATGTTGAGAGAGACCTGCACAAGGAAGTGGACACCCTCCTCGAAGGGCGTGCACCGACCCTGAAGGACATGCCCCAGCTGGAATTGACCCAACGAATACTTGAGGAATCCATGCGGCTCTACCCTCCCGTGTGGTTCATTGCCCGCAAGGCGATTGCCGATGTACACATCGGTGAGCACCTTGTGCCCAAGGGCGATACGGCCCTAATCTGCACCTACCTGGCGCATCGGCACGAGGAGTTTTGGCCTGATCCCGATCGGTTTGATCCCAATCGCTTTGTTCCCGAAGCTGTAAGGGTCCGACCCCGGGGAGCCTATTTCCCCTTTGCAGCAGGTCGTCACACCTGCCTCGGCCAGAAGTTGGCCATGGTGGAGGGGGCTCTGATCCTGGCGCAATTGGCCCAAAGCGTGCGTGTTAGGCCCTTAGGCGACCCCTTTGCCGAGATCGACCCTGCCATTACCCTGCGCCCGAAACGCGGCATGCAGGCCACATTGGAACCCAGAACAGGAATCAGGCCTTCCGTATAAAGTAAGTCTGTGTACCTCCCCACACAAAAATCGGTCCAATCACGGGCGACCCTCGTGGATATTCTTCTGCAGCGTGCAGCAGAAGAGGGCGACGCCTCTGCCTACACATTTTTGGCAGGGGGAGAGGACGTGCAGGAGACCTTGGATTTCGAGGCTCTTGATCAGCGTTGCCGAGCGATTGCCGTCGCTCTGCAGAGGCTCGGAGCCGAAGGCCAGCGCGTGCTCCTGTACTTTCCCCCAGGCCTGGATTTTTTGACCGCCTTCCTTGGTTGTCTCTACGCAGGCGCCGTGGGTGTGCCCACTGCCACAAGCCGTCCGGGCCGTTCCTCTGCCCGCCTCCATTCAGTGATCAAAGATGCGGAGGTCTCCCTTGTCTTGACCACTCGAAGCGCAAGTGGCCCCCTGAGGCAACACCTAGAGGCCTGTGGTTTCCCCAGGGACTTCCCGTGCTTGGAGGTGGATGCGTTGGAGCTGGGGCAAGCTGTGGAATGGAAGACCCCCAGCATCGATGGCAACTCTCTCGCTTTCTTGCAGTACACATCTGGCTCGACGTCGGCACCCAAGGGTGTGATGGTGACCCATCAGAACCTGATCACCAATACAAGAGTGATTCAGACCGCCTTTGAGCAATCCCCCGGAATCACCATCGTCAGTTGGCTTCCCTTGTTCCATGACATGGGCCTCATCGGAACCGCATTGGATGCTTTGACCTTAGGGGCCCACTGCGTCTTCATGGCGCCCCAGGATTTCCTGATGAAACCTGTTCGTTGGCTTCAAGCGATTTCCACCTACCAGGCCCACACCAGCGGCGGACCTGACTTTGGTTATGCCTTCTGCGCCAACAAGATCCGGCCAGAGCAAAAGCAGGGTCTGGACCTCTCTTCCTGGAAGGTAGCTTTTAATGGTGCCGAACGCGTGCGCCCGGCAACGGTGCAGAAGTTCGCCGAGGCATTTGCCGACGTGGGATTTGATCCGAAGAGCATGTTTCCGTGCTACGGCCTAGCAGAGGTGACGCTGTACGCATCGGGCGTTCGCTGCAGTGATGAGCCGTTGGTCACTTCTTTTGACGCACCCGCCCTTGAGGCAGGCACCCCGCGCCTCGCAACGGAATCCAGCGAGCGTTGCTTGGAGCTCGTCAGCTGCGGCCAGGCCATTTGTGATCACGACTTGGCGGTGTTGGACCCTAAGACCCGGACTGTGCTCGACGACGGCACCCTGGGTGAGGTGTGGGTGAGCGGGGAGAGCGTGGCCCAGGGCTATTGGAAACGACCGGAGGAATCCGAGGCCACCTTTGGTGCTTGGACAAGCGACGGGCAGGGTCCCTATCTGCGAACGGGGGACTTGGGTTTCATACACGATGGCGAGCTTTACCTGACCGGGCGCTTGAAGGACTTGATCATCTCCTCGGGGCGAAATCATCATCCTGAGGACATCGAGAAGACTGTGGACAGTTGTCATCCAGCTGTGCGTCCCGGCGGTGTAGCGGCCTTTGCCTATGAGCAAGATGCCGAGGAAAAGGTCGGTCTTCTGGTAGAGGTCTCCCGCGACGCATTCAGCGCGGATGCGCCAAACCCAGTGACCCAAGAAGAACTTGTCGCCAGAATTCGGGCGGCGGTTACAGCTGACCATCAACTCAAAGTGAACGCCGTACAGATCATTCGTGCGAGTACCCTCCCCAAGACTTCCAGTGGCAAGGTCCAACGCCATGCCGCTCGACAGTGCTACCTCTCTGGGACGGTAGTCCCGGCAATCTAATTCCATGCGGAAACCTAATCTCGAATCCACATCTGTTGATCCAGGACCTCTGGGCTCGGCCACATCTACCTTGGCTGATCTGAACGCGGGAAGTAGCCCCTTGGCCATCGGGTCTTGGCTCCTGGTGCAGGTCGCCGATCAAGCGGTAGAAGCATCCGAGGCAATCACTCTGCAAAGCAATTTTGATGAGATCGGTCTCGATTCGGTGGACCGCTTCTCCTTAGCCGGCGAACTCGCCGAGGGACTCAGCCGCCCTGTGTCCAGTACCCTCCTGTTCGACAACCAATCGATTGATGAGGTGCTCGAAGCTCTGGCCGCTGATTCATGTCCAGAGCTGGATTGTATTGTGGACATGCGCGCGGGAAGCCCCAATGCCACACCGGTTTATTTGCTCCATTCGATCGCCGGTGATCTGGAGACCATGGGAGACCTCGCAGCTCGCTTCGAGGGTCGACCGGTCTATGGAATTCAGCAGTCATTTGGTGTCGATGAGCTTGATGGTGCCTCGGTTGAGGGTATGGCCGAGGTCTATGTGAAGGCGCTTGTGGCCCATCGCCCGAGTGGGCGATTTTGTGTTGTGGGCCACTCCTACGGGGCGCGTGTTGCCTTTGAAGTTGCACGTCAGTTGTGCAGTGTTGGCCGGGAAATCGAGTTGCTAGGAATCCTCGATAGTTGGCCCACGGCCCCGAGTCCGAGGACGAGTGTTGGCACCTTCATGGCGATCCCTGCCTTCGCGATAAATCTTCCCCGTTGGATCCGCGACGATCTGCTTTCCAATTCACCTAAATACCATGCGCGTCGAGTGTTGCGCCGCTTGAATTCCCTGCAGAAACGGGGGTGGTGGTCGATGAAACAAAAACCCCGAGTTCGGTTTGACCTCGAAGATTATTTTGATCTGGAAGATATTCCGGTGCAGGTCGTTCGGCGCAAGGAGTCCAACTTGCGGAATTGGTCTCAATATCAGCCCGAGACCTATGCTGGAATCGTGACCCTCTTTCGCACCAAGACCCGACCCCTCTTTCATTCGCTTCGGGATCGCACCGGAGGGTGGACGCCCTATGCGGATGGGGGTGTGGATGTTCACTACGTGGACGGACACCACACCAACATGGTTCGGAACCCCCATGCACAGGGGTTGGCGAGAGCGATTGAAGCGCTCCTCGACTGATCTTGTTGGCCGCGGGGGGGGAGGAGCTCTAGCGGGGGGTGGTATCGCGGGCGGTGGGGTTGCTAAATCGGCCCCTGGGGGCACTAGGTACCCCTTTTTGCGTCTCTTTTGTAAAGAATGACGATAAGTACCCCGAATCCTCTCCCGCAACCCACTATGGGCGTCGACTTGCGTAATGAACCGCTTGCCCCGGACTCTCCCGATCATGATTTCTACACCGATTCTCTTGGCCCTTGCGGCCTCCGTTCTTCCCGCTTCCCAAGATGGAGGCAGCAGCGCCGCCACCTCGTCCTCCACAGCTTCCTCTGTCCAAACCGTTCAGCTGGTCGTCAGCCAATCGGATGCGCTTCCTAGTGATGATGAGCGCGGCTACATTGGCATCTACATGGATGTCACCGACGGCGGAATTATCGTCAATGGCGTGATGCCCGGCGGACCCGCCGACAAGGCCGGCCTGGTCAAAGGCGATCGGATCGTCATGATCGGTGAGTTGGACTTTCGCAAAGATGCTTCGATGGACGACCTTGCGAATCTTAAAGCCGGCAGTGAAGTGGTGGTGAGCGGTGCCCGCAAGAATCAGCGCTTCAATCACACCGTGACCCTTTCCACCCTCGGCCAAATCGAAGGCACTGAGGAGGGGACTCCCAAGGTGGCTCGTACGCGTTCCGTGCCTGCCGTGCCGATGATCATCCAGGCCGATCCGAGCAAGCCCTGGATCGTAGGGGACACCCCCGAGCAGGTTGCAGCCAAGCACGCCCAAGCGGAAGCAGTCCTGCGTGAGCTCGAAGCAATCGATAAAGGTGAGGAGGAGACTCCCAAGGTGGCTCGTAAGCGTTCCGTGCCTGCCATGCGGATGATCGTCCAGGCCGACCCGAGCAAGCCCTGGATCGTAGGGGACACTCCCGAGGAGGTTGCAGCCAAGCACGCCCAAGCGGAAGCCATTATGCGTGAGCTCGAAGCCATGGAGAAAGGTGAGGAGCTCGAAGAACCGGAATCTGAGCACGGGCAAGGTACGCGCATACGCCGCGTAGTCCGCCTTGATGGTGAAGACGCCCAGAGCGGCAATCTTTGGATCAAGGGCAAGGACGAGGGCCACCACGAAATCCAGATCGAAGCAACCGTCGAATCAAACGGTGATGTCAACATCTCCGATCTGCCCGATGGTGTCCACACGGAGGTCTGGATCCAATTCCCCGGCGACTCCGAGCCCCAGCGTGTGAGCGGTTTGGATCCTAGCGACCTTGAAGGCATGGTACATGGAGCTCACGTGGATCTTGAGCGCTCTGGACTTGACGCCGATGCGCTCGAGCAGCTCATCAAGCGCATTACAAGTGAGAGTATGGAAGGCGGCGAGCACGATTTGTCCAAGGACCTTGCCCTGAACATCCAGGACTTGCTCGGCGACTTGGAAGGAGAGATCGAGATTCATGTCAACATGGAAACCGACCTCCACGGAGGCCATGGGGAAGACCACCCCCAGTCCGTTTCTCAAAGTCGCCAAATTCTGCACCGGGAGCATGGGGATGAGGACGGCCCCCACCTCCGCGTGCGTCGCCTGATGAGCGAAGATCACGAGTCCGGGCACGTGGTGTTTGAGTTGCTCGACTCCGAGAAAGACGAGTGCTGCGACGAAGGCGAGTGCTGTGACGAAGACGAGTGCTGCGACGAAGACGAGTGCTGTGACGAAGG
>CALEMP010000066.1 GCA_937910685.1 uncultured bacterium | reverse complement strand
TCATCGGGCTTTCCCCCGGAGCGGGTCGCTTGACCTTTAGCCACGCAGAGCTCGTCATGCGCCACGAGCAGGAACACCTCTGCACGGAGGGCGAGCAAGAGGTGGATGTGGACTTGGTCCTGACAAAAGTCACTGGCCGGGTGACTGGCTCCGATGGGCGAGGCCTCGGCGGCATTCAGGTCAGCGTGTCCATGGGTGGTAAGCAGGGCAAGGGAATGAGAGCCATTGTGATGGTCGGGGGCTCCACGGGCGGGGCCACGTCCATCACGCCTTTTGGTGCCCCGCTTCAGGTTGTTACCCAAGAAGATGGCACCTATGTTTTGCGGGGTGTGCGCGCGGGAGTCGAGTTGAGAATCGAAGCTACGGGGGAGGTCATGATGCCAAGCGCTGTGCAGCTGGATGCCCTTGAGCCCGGGCAACAGAAGCAAGGCGTGGACCTGGTACTCACAAGCGGCGCGGACTTAGTTGTGACTCGCACGCAGGGGGGCGACGTGGGTAACAGTGACAACATTTTTGATGTCCATCTCGAATGGGCAGGTCCGGAGCCTGACTCCGGCCGGGTACATGACGAGCATGAGATTATGGTTGAGGGAAGTTGCAAGTTCACTGGCCTGACTCCGGGTTCTTGGCTCATTTCACTCTCGGACTTCTCGGCTCCTGATTCAGCCCCCCCCTTGATCGAGCCACGCCCTGTGCAGTTGCGGGCTGGGGAAGAGAATCGGGTGAATTTGGACTGATCGGGCGCATCCGCGAAAGGGTCATGGACTTCCGGGGTCGCCCTGCGTCCCTCGAGCCGCTATCCTTGTCCCGATGCCCCGCGCCCATGATGCTCTTCTGTTGGACCTAGACGGTACCCTGCTCGATTCAGAGGAGAAGGTGCCGGAAGCAACCCACCTTGCGATTCACGAGGCCCGGGAGGCGGGGCTGAAGGTGATGGTGGTCACCGGTCGCTCTTGGCAAGCGTCCAAGTCGATTCTTAAGGATCTTGCTCTCGACGCACCTGCCGTTCTATTCAACGGTGCGGCGGTGTGCGACGCGGCAGGCGAGCGCCTGATGGAAGAGCGCGTGCTCTCCAACCGCATCATGGACAAGCTTCACGCCTTTCGACATAACCTTGGGGATCAGATGATCTTGATGGGGGCCCAGCGCAAGTTGTGCTTGGAGCCGCGCAACGCAGCGGAGGAGCGCTCCCTAGAAGGCCTGGTCGGGGTGCAATATGTGGACGAGGCAGCCCTCATGGCCGAAGAGTACGTGGTGCGCGTGACGTTCCTCGCCAACCGCGGCCAGGACTCAAAGGCCTATTCCGAGGTCATGGAGGCGCACTTGGACCAGCCGGTTTACATGACCCATTTCCCGCTCTCGATTCTGGTGCGCCACCGGGCCAGCCAGTTCGTGGCGGTGGATGTGCATCCCCCGTGTCGGGGCAAGGCCGAATCCTTGCGTGTACTGAAGGAGCAATTCGACATCCCACCAGAGCGAGTGATCGCAGTGGGTGACGCGGCCAATGACCTTCCCATGTTCCGCGCTGCGGGCTTGGCGGTGGCCATGGGCAATGCGGAGGCGGACGTGCAGGAAGAGGCCGACTTGGTCCTCGGGGATCATGATTCCGGTGACTTGGCGCGCATGATTGGTGCACTCGCGCGGGGGGAGGACTTTTGGAGTTCTCCCCGTGAGGGAGTTTGAGCGTGAGGCGTCTTAGCTAGCAGCGGCGAGAATTGTCCCGCCCGCAAGTGCACTCGCCCTCGGGTTTGACTCCATGACACATAGCTGCAACCACAACCCAAGATGACCGGACCCACCCAACGAGAGAACCTGCCCGCCTTTCGGCCTGCGTGGTGGTTGAGGGGCGCTCACTTGCAGACCCTTTGGGGAGGCCTCTTGCGCTCGCCAGACAAAGTCGAGTTGAAGCGGGAGCGTTTGGAACTCAGAGATGGGGACTTCCTTGATTTGGATTGGTTGGCGGGGCCGACGGATGCGCCCTTGGTGGTTTTGCTTCATGGCCTTGCGGGCTCGTCCCAATCGCCCTACATGCGCAGCGTCCTTGCGGCGCTTGAGCGGCGCGGGATGAGGGCTGTGGTCATGCACTTTCGTGGCTGTGGCGGTGAACCAAACCGCTTACCAAGGGCATATCACTCGGGCGAAACCGGGGACCTGGGTGAGTTTCTGGAACACCTTGGAACCCGAGAGTCCACGACTCGGCTGGCGGCCATGGGGTTCTCTCTTGGGGGCAATGTGCTGCTCAAGTACCTTGGGGAAGAGGGGGAAGCGACGCCCCTGGAAGCCGCGGTGGCGGTCAGTGTGCCCTATGAGTTGGCTGCAAGTTCAGAGCGCTTGAACCGCGGGGTATCACGCTTTTATCGCGGCTGGTTGCTCAGGAAAATTCGGCGTGATGTGCGTGCCAAGGCTAAGGTCCTGGTCGACGCGGGCATCGATGTGCAGCGGGTGTTGGCGGCCCGTAGTCTGCGCGAGCTCGATGAATATCTGACCGCTCCCCTGCACGGGTTTGACGACGCGGATGATTACTACGCACGTTGTTCCAGTCGCCCGTTCGTGGCAAAGATTCGTAGGGCAACCCTTATGGTCCATGCCCTCAATGATCCGTTTCTGTTGCCCTCAGTGGTTCCAGAGCCCGAAGAGTGCGGACCTCTCGTGGAACAGATGACGAGCCGGGACGGAGGGCACGTGGGGTTTCTGGGGGGCTCGGTTCCCGGTCGCGCAAAAAGTTGGCTGGATGGCCCGCCACTGGATTGGCTCCAGGCTCAGCTCGATTGAAAAGCCGGTCCGGCCCGGGCTCAGTCCTTGGTGCCGGACTTTCCCGACTTTTCCGACTTGCCTTCGCTCTTGGCGGGTTTCGCAGCTTCGTCCGACTTCTTCTTCGCGGCCTCGTCAGCCTTGGCCCCTTCGGTGTACGAGGTGGAGCGGTAGTCGGTTTGGTAGTAGCCGGAGCCTTTGAAGAGGAGGCCGCCGCCGCCGCCGATGAGGCGTTCCAGTTGACTCTTGCCACAAGAGGGGCACTTGCGCTTGGGGCGCTCACTCATGGACTGGAAAAGTTCCATCTCATGGGCGCAGGCCTTGCAACGGTAATCGTAGGTCGGCATCAGGCAGATTCCGTGCTGTCGGGGCTAGTGCTGTCGGGGCCAGTGCTGTCGGGGCCAGTGCTGTCGGGGCCAGTGCTGTCGGGGCCAGTGCTGTCCGATTCGGTGGCGTCCGATTCCGTGTCCGTTGCCTCGGGCTCGGGCGTGGGCTCTTCTTCCTTGACAGGTTCTGCCACGACCTTGACCTGGGCGTGGCGCAGCACATCCGTGCGACGCAGGAATCCCTTACGGATCACCTCGGCGATGGCACCGGGCTCCTGTGCCTCATCGTCCACCGTGGACACTGCTTGGTGTTGTTCGGGGTTGAAGCTACCGGTGGTTGCGATCTCTTTGACACCCAGATTGGCCAGGAGTCCCGTGAGTTGGTCACGGGTCAGGCGCACCCCTTCCTTGAGGGTGATGGCATCGGGGCTGGTGACTTCGGAGGCGAGGGCCATCTCGAGCCAATCCGCAAGGGTGAGCATCTCGCGCAGCATGGCGTTTTCCGCGCGACCCATGGCAGCGTCGCTGTCCGAGAGGGCGCGGCGTCGCATGTTGGCGAAATCCGCTCGGGATCGTTGCAAGAGACCCTCGAGTTCGGCGATGCGCTCTTCGGGTGTCAACTCCTTGGGCGGCTCCGGGGGAGCCTGCTCCTCGGAATCCCCAGTATCTTGACTGGACTCTGCGCTCTCGCCCTCTTGCTGGGCTGCCTCTTCAGCGGCGGCAGCGGTTTCCTGCTTGCGCTTCTTCTTCATGCTTTGAAAGGGGTTGTTTTTCACGAGAAGTGGTCCGCGATGCGTTCAAAAAAGTTTTTCTTGCCGTGGGATTCCTGCTCGAGTTGTTCGAACTCCTCTAGCAGTGACTTTTGCTCGGGGGATAGTTTCTTGGGGATCTCCACGAAGACCCGCACCAATTGATCGCCACGGCCAGAGCTCTCGAGGCGGGGGAGCCCCTGTCCGCGCAGGCGGAAAACCTTGCCGGTTTGAGTTCCAGCGGGGATGCTCATTTCGACCTTGCCGCGCAAGGTGGGGATTTCCACTTTGGTGCCCAGGGTGAGCTGTCCAAAGCTGAAGGGCAATTCGGCCACCAGGTCTGGGCCGCTGCGTTGGAAGATGTTGTGCTCGTGCTCGCGAACCAGCACATAGAGGTCCCCGCGCACTCCTTCCTTGGGACCGGCATCCCCGGCTCCGCGCACCACCAGACGCATGCCGTCTTCAATGCCTGCGGGGATCTCCACATCGATGTCGGCGCTTTCCTTCTGGCCACCGGACCCTCGGCAGTCGCCGCAGGGATCCTTGATGACTTGACCCGCACCTTGGCAGGTGGGGCAGACGGCTGCCACTTGGAAGAAGCCCGTATTGCGTGCCACTTGACCTCGACCACCGCAGGTTTTGCAGGTGGTCTTGCCCGTGCCTTTCTTGGCTCCGGATCCCGAGCACGTTCCACAGTGTTCGCGACGCTTGAGGCTAATGGTGCGTTCGATCCCAGAGTCGATCTCTTCGAGGCTCAGGTCCAGTTGAATCTTGAGGTCGCGTCCTTTTGCAGGGCCACGTTGGCGGCGTCCACCACCGAACATGTCTCCGAAGGCTCCACCGCCGCCACCAAAGACATCCCCGAAGGCGGAGAAAATATCTTCGAGGTTGTTGTACTGGGGCCCGCTGTATTGGCCGCCGCCGGAGAAGGCCGCATGTCCAAACTGGTCATACTGGGCCCGCTTGTTCTCGTCAGAGAGCACATCGTAGGCCTCAGCGGCTTCCTTGAATAAACCCTCAGATGCCTTGTCGTCCGGGTTTTGGTCCGGGTGATGTTTAAGGGCGAGCTTGCGGTAGGCCTTCTTTATCGCCTGTGCATCGGCGCTTTTTTCCACTCCCAAGACTTGGTAGTAGTCGCTTTTGTCGCTCATGGATCAGGATGGTTCGGACGCCCAAGGGGGTTGGGGAAATGGACCGATGGCCGGGTTATTCGTTGGCTTCCCAACGAATAACCCGGCCACCGATGGAGATGGAATCAAGCGGTCGTGCCGTCGATCGCTTCTTGGTCCTCACCGATGTCAGTGATCATGGAGTCCGTGGTCAAGAGCAGACCGGCGATGGATCCGGCGTTAGCCAGCGCCGTGCGCACGACCTTGGCGGGGTCGATGACCCCGGCCTTGAACATGTCTCCATAGGTGCAAGTTAGGGCATTGAAGCCCTGGTTCTTGCCTTTCTCACGGACGGTCTCAGCAACCACGGAACCATCTTCGCCGGCGTTCATGGCGATTTGGCGAAGGGGTGCTTCGAGGGCCTTAGCGACGATTTCTGCACCGTACTTTTCGTCTCCACGGTACTTGCCCTTGTTGACGGCTTCAGCCGCACGCAAGAGAGCCACGCCGCCACCGGGGACGATGCCCTCGGCGATTCCGGCGCGGGTCGCGTTGAGGGCGTCTTCCACGCGGTCCTTGGTCTGCTTCATCTCGGCTTCGGTTTGACCGCCGACCTTGATCAGCGCCACGCCGCCCGAAAGCTTCGCCAAGCGCTCTTCCAGTTTCTCACGGTCGTACTCGCTGGTCGTGCGCTCGATTGCGGAGCGGATTTGGTTACAGCGCTCGGTGATCGCCTTCTTGGCGCCGGTGCCCTTGATGATGGTGGTTGCATCCTTGCTGACCACCACGCGGCCCGCGCGGCCGAGGTGCTCGGACGTGGCGTTTTCCAGGGCAAGACCCGTGTCGTCGGTGATCGCGGTGCCACCGGTCAAAACGGCAATGTCCTCGAGCATAGCCTTGCGTCGCTCGCCAAAGCCCGGGGCCTTGACTGCACAGACGTTGAGCACACCGCGTAAGCGGTTGAGAACCAGGGCGGTCAGGGCTTCCCCTTCCACGTCCTCAGCGATCACGAGTAAGGGGCGGCCGGATTGGGCGGCAGCCTCCAGCACGGGAACGAATTCCTGCATGCTGCTGATCTTGTTGTTGCAGATCAGGATGTTGGCGTCTTCAAACTGGCAGACCAGCTTGGCCATGTCGGTGGCGAAGTAGGGGGACAGGTAGCCCTTGTCGAACTCCATGCCTTCAACGACTTCCAGCTCCGTTTCCACGGCGCTGTTTTCTTCCACGGTGATCACACCGTCGTCGCCAACGGCTTCGAAGGCGTCAGCGATGAACTTGCCCACGTCGGGGTCGTTGTTGGCGCTGATCGAGGCCACGGCCAGCTTGTCGGCTTTGGTCTTGACCTTCCGGGCCTGCTCAAGAATGGCTTCGTTGGCAATGGCCACGGCCTTGTCAATACCATTGCGCAGGGCGATGGTGCTGACGCCGGTGGTGACGTACTTCAGGCCTTCGGAGAAGATTGCGGCAGCCAGCACCGTGGCGGTGGTGGTGCCGTCGCCGGCGATGTCGTTGGTCTTGTTGGCCACTTCGAGCACGAGCTTGGCGCCCATGTTCTCGAAGGGATCATCGAGTTCGATCTCTTTGGCGACCGAGACACCGTCCTTGGTGACGTGCGGTCCACCGAAGGACTTTTGAAGGATGACGTTGCGTCCGGCGGGGCCGAGGGTGACGCGAACGGTCTTGGAGAGCTTCTCGATGCCGGAGCGCATTTTAAGGCGGGCCGCATCGTCAAACATTATTTGCTTAGCCATGGTGATTGTTCTTGGTGTTGTTCGGTTGAGGGATTGTTAGTTGATTCTTGGTGAGGTGCTGCGTTGGGGACTACATCCCCATGCCGGGCATTCCGCCCATTCCACCCATGGGGTCCATGCCGTCCATTCCTTCCATGCCACCAGCGGGGGCGGCGGCGGCGGGTTCCGGCTTGTTTGCAATCATGCAGTCGGTGGTCAAGAGCAGGGCTGCAACGCTAACCGCGTTCTGCAAAGCACTCTTGGTGACCTTGGTGGGGTCGATGATGCCGGCCTTGACGATGTCCTTGTACTCGCCCTTGAGCGCGTCAAAGCCAAAGTTCGCGCTCTTTTCGCGCTGAACCCGGTGGGCAACCACGGGGCCTTCGTGCCCAGCGTTGCTGGCGATGGTCTGGATCGGCATGGCGAGTGCGTTGAAGAGCACATCGAGGCCCATGTTGTAGTCCACATCGTCGTCCTTGCGCATACCTTCGAGAACCTTACGGGCACGAAGCAGGGCGCAACCGCCACCGGGTAGGGTGCCTTCTTCGACCGCAGCGCGCGTGGCGTGCAGGGCGTCCTCGATCAGAGCCTTGCGCTCTTTGACCTCGGTGTCCGTTGCGCCGCCCACGTTGATTTGGGCGATGCCACCGGTCAACTTGGCCAGGCGCTCTTGCAGCTTTTCCCGGTCATAGTCGCTGGTGGTGGTTTCGATCTCGCGGCGGATCTGGGTCACGCGGCCTTCCACGTCCTTGCGCTTGCCGTTGCCGTCCACGATGGTCGTGTTGTCGGCGGTGATGTTGACGCGCTTGGCACTGCCCAGGTGGGAGAGTTCCACGGCATCCAGCTCAAAGCCGATGTCCTTCATGATCGCAGTCGCACCGGTGAGGGAGGCGATGTCCAGCAGCATTTGCTTGCGACGATCTCCGTAACCGGGGGCCTTGATCGCACAGGTGGTGATCACGCCGCGCAGCTTGTTGACCACCAGGGTGGCCAGGGGCTCAGAGTCCACGTCCTCGGCGATGATGATCAATTCGGCCTGGGCCTCCTTGATTTTTTCGAGCAGGGGCACGAGGGCTTGAATGTTGGAGATCTTGCCTTCGTGCACAAGGATCAAGGGGCGCTCATAGGAGCACTCCATACGGTCAGTGTTGAGGGCGAAGTGCGGGGACAAGAAGCCCCGGTCGAACTGCATGCCCTCGACAATGTCCACTGCGGTGTCGGTGCTCTTGCCGTCTTCCACGGTGATCACGCCGTCCCGGCCGACTTTCTTCATGGCGTCGGCGATCAGCTTGCCAACCACGTCGTTGTTGTTGGCACTGATGGTGGCGATTTGGCGGATGCCGGTGGCACCCTCCACAGGTGTGGACATCTTGTCGAGTTTCTCGATCACGGCCCGGGACCCGTCGTGCAGAGCGGCGCACAAGCGCGCGGGGGCTGCCCCGGCGGTCAAGGCTTGCAGGCCTGCATCGAAGATCGATGCGGTCAAAAGGGTCGCGGTGGTGGTGCCGTCACCGGCCACATCACTGGTCTTGCTGGCCACTTCCTTGACCAGGGACGCGCCCATTTGCTCGAAGGGGTTTTGGAGTTTGATTTCCTCAGCAACGCTGACCCCGTCCTTGGTCACGGTGGGAGCGCCCCAACCCTTGTCCAGGATTGCGTTGCGGCCGCGGGGGCCGAGGGTGGTGGTGACCGCCTTGGCGAGTTTGTCGACTCCGCGACGCATTGCGTCTCGCGCGTCGGTCTGGAAGATCATCTGCTTAGCCATGTGTGTGTGCTCTTGGGCTGGGGGTGGGGGGGGGAACGGAGATAGCCCTCCGCGGGTCAAGATTGACGGGGCGGGGGGGGAATGGTGGCTGGGGT
>CALEMP010000065.1 GCA_937910685.1 uncultured bacterium | reverse complement strand
TTGGTCATTCCCTAGGAGTTGTAATGCGATCTCTTGGTGGGAGTCGGAAGCTGTCACCTTTACTTTTGGATTGTCTGGCTCAAGCAAGAGAGTTCCCGAGCGCCGCTGTTCGGTCAGCGACTCCAAGCTGCCGAGATAAGCCAGGTCGGATGGGGCAATTCTATCCCTCTTGGTTAGGCCCTTTTGTTCCCAGGAGAATCGTCCCGCTGGGGTCGCGGGGTTGCCTTCCAGGCTGGTGCCGTGGAACAGAATCTGCACCTGGGGCTCGGCAATCCAAGCGTCCGTGGCCATTTCCGTGCGATAGCCGGTCATGGCGCTGGTCACCTGCCCCATGCGGAGTCCCATGGGCAGGCCCTCCACCCCAGGAATCCGGCAGGAGTCCGGGCCCAGTTGGGCGCTCAAGATATGGTTCTGGCCCAGGGTGGAAAGGGCTTGAATGAGTTGCCTAGCTTGGGATTCAAGGGCTTCAGCGCCGGGGGGGATCAACAGCAGGCTGCCTGCCCAGAGGGCTGACCCACCGCCGCCGGAACCGGCTAAGATCGCGGCCAAGGATGAGGGAGGCCAGGGGCTACCCTGATCCGTGGTTTCGATCCAGGGCAAGTCGGGCCAAAGGTTGGCGGTCTCAAGCACAGCCCATCCGCCAGGCTTTGAAAGCTCACCATTGACTTGGGCTTCAATGGTCACATTTAAGAGCTGGCCATCCCGAGTCGTTTGTAATTGGAGGGTCTTGCCCGGTGCCAGCAGACCCGCAAAATCTAAGCGTGTGTGGGCGATCTGCGGCTGTTTCATGAGACCCAGATCAGGTGTTTCCGGGTCAAAGGAAGTTGCGCCGGTTTGGGCATTCAGCTGGAAGGAGCCAGCCATCAAGAGCCCCGCACCGGTCACCTGTCGAGATGCATGCAGGTGCAGGCTCCATCCGGTTTGTGAGGTCCAGACCTCGGGCTCTGCAACCGCGCTGTCCGCTGCGATTTCGGAACGCCAGCTGCCCACAAACCCCATGCGCTGCATTTGCCCCAGGGCCAGGTGTCCACCCGAGGGCAGCCATCCTGTCTGCACCACGGGGTCGGACTCTGCCGCTTGCACCGTGACCTTGATTTCGATTCGAAGGTCCTCGATCAGTTGCTGCACCTCTTTGGCGAAATCCTCCAGGGAAGCGACCGCTTCGGAGGTGCCTTGGACTAACACGCCGCCACCGGCGCTGCGCAAGCGCAATCCACGCTGGGTGTTGGCCGCGTGCTCTTCTATCCAACGCCGCCAGTCTTCTATGGGCATGGTTGGACGGTTGGGTAGGGCCAGGGGATCCGTATCGGGACCCCACATGGGTAGGCCCTTCGGTGGCAGGGAGGGGCCGGTGCCCTGACTTGGGCTCACCCCCTGCGGGGCAGCCAAAAGGGCAAATGAAACCGGGGGGCCGTCCTGGGAGGCGGGCAGAGCTAGGAGGAGGGTGAGGATGAATTGCACAGTGTTAAGGATAGTGTTCTCGGGTTTTGGAGTCACGGATCCTGGTGGGGTTGCTCGGAGACGGTAGCAAGAGGGTGCATCCACGCCCTGGGCTTGGCATGCTGGGCCCCATGAATAGCTCGATTGACATCAAGAGCGGGGAGAACCCTGGCAAAATCCCCTGGATGGAGCGCGTGCGGGTGGGTGGCGAGGGCTGCGAAGTACTCGCCCTGAACACATCAGGGGACGAATTGCACCTGTGGCCCGACCCACCCCGTCTGGTGCTCGCCGGATCCAGTACCACGCCCCTGGTCAATGGCCGCGCAGTGGAAGAGTGCTCCCTCGAAGATGGGGACACCATTCAGTGGCAAGGCATGGTGATCGTGGTCCATCCTGTCACGGCTGCCCAGGAGCCCGCGCCGATCAAGGCAGCAGCACCCCCAAAAGGTGCCTCCAATACCCCTAAGCATCCCGATCGGGGGAGTCTCAATCGGCCCGTGGGCGCTAGTGCTCCGGTGGATCCCAACCTGCGCAAGCTCGATCTGCACGATTTACCCGTTGCGCGGCGCATCCTGGCGGGAATCGCCGCGGAAATGGGGGTTGGGCATAAACCTGCGGTCAAGCGCTGGCAGGCGGCTGTTCTGCGGGGGGAGTGGGACGCGGACGTCTGCGCCACGGAAGTTTTGGAGGGAGTGGACTTGGAGGCCAAGGCCCTTTGCGAACGCAGCGGGCGCATTCAGCGGGACCTGCTCATGACCTCATTTCAGCGGGGAATTCGGGGTGCGGGACGCAAAGCCCGAGGAGCCGCCCGGGGTGGATCGGCAATCCTGCTGGCCAATTTGGTTGCGCTTCTGGTGTACTCACTCTTAATTGGGACTTTATTGATTCTGGTGCGAGCGCGCTGGGAATACAGCTTAGACGGGATGGTTGACGGCTTGCTCGAAGGCCTCGGCAGCATATTTGGCGGGGGCTCCTGATGGGACAGCTAGCACTTGCTGCCTAGGCCAGACCTTGCCGAATCCGGCTATCCGGCGCGGTCCACCTAGGCTGCGTCCCATTTTGAGTCAGAATCCCGTCCTAGGACCTATTTGTGAATTGCAAAGTGTTTGAAATGGGATCCTAGGCACTAACATGTACTCGCGACCATGAACGACCCCTCTCAACAGTCCCAGGACCGCAGCTTATTCAGTCTCGCTCAGATTCAACACCTGATCCGCGTTGAGTTTCATCGTGCCCAACGATATGGCTACCCCCTCAGTTGCCTGATGGTGGGTGTGGACCGTTTGAACCAACTGCGCGACCTATACGGTTACGATTCCAAGGAGGCAGTCCTTGAAGAGGTCATCGAGATTCTCAAGCGTGAGACCCGGGCCAGTGACTTTCTAGGCCGGCTCGCGGACGACCGCCTGCTGGTGGTGGTGCCGCACACCCCCCTGGAAGGTGCTCAGCTCATGGTCGAGCGGTTGCTGGTCGCTGCGCGTCAGTTGGAGTTCGAGAGTGAGGGGCGTAAAATGGACGTGTCCCTTTCCGCTGGAATTGGATCTACCCGGGGAGGAGACGACGTGCTCTTCTTCGATGCCTTGCTCGAAGCTGCCGAAAACGGTTTGCAGACCGCTCAATCCGCGGGTGGAAATCGCGGAGAGACCGGTGTGACCGGAGGTTGATCGCAGGGTGCGCGTTCTTCTGGTCGACGATGAAGTCACGATCCTAGTGACCCTGCGCGATGCTCTCGAGGAAGCGGGCCACGAGGTTCTAGGCGCTACGGACACTACTTCGGCCCTGCAAGCCCTGGAAACAGGCGACCCCCAAGTGGTGGTCACGGATGTGCGCTTGCCCGGGGAAGGGGGCGTGGCGATCCTGAAACGCTCGGTAGAACTCGACCCCCTGCGGCCGGTGATTTTGATGACCGGCTATGCCACCGTGGATGATGCGGTGGCAGCCATGCGTCTTGGGGCCGTGGACTATGTGCAAAAGCCCTTCCGCAACGAAACAATCATCCAGCGCCTAGCGGGAATTGCGCGCTTGTCAGATCTTGAAACCGAGAACACCCGGCTGCGGGAAGAGCTCGCTCGTTCCCGGGGCTTTGAAGGCATCGTTGGTCAATCCGAAGTCATGCAGGGTGTATTTGCCCGGGTGCGCACGGTGGCCAGCTCGGAGGCAACCATCCTGATTCAAGGGGAGAGCGGCACGGGTAAAGAGCGCATCGCCCAGGCGGTGCACGACGAGAGCTCCCGCAAGGATCAGCCCTTCATCCCACTTTCCTGCGCTGCTTTGCCCGAGGGGTTGCTAGAGGCCGAATTGTTCGGCCATGAAAAAGGGGCCTTTACCGATGCGCGCAAGGAACGCAAGGGACGATTCGAATTGGCCCATGGGGGCACCCTCTTCCTGGATGACATCGATGACATGCCCCTGCCGACCCAGGTCAAGCTCTTGCGCGTGTTGCAGGAGCGCTCTTTCGAGCGGGTGGGGGGCGAGCGTTTGATCGAAGTGGACATCCGGGTGGTGGTGGCCACCAAGGTGGACCTGCGCGAGATGGTCCGGGCGGGCACTTTCCGCGATGACCTCTACTGGCGTGTGCACGTGGTGCCGATTTTGCTGCCGCCCTTGCGCGAGCGTGTGGGCGATGTACCTCTGCTGGTGCAACACCTCATGCAGCGCCATGGGGGTGCCCAAGAGTGGAGCGTGACCCGCTCCACCATGGGGATGTTGGATCGCTATCAATGGCCGGGCAACGTGCGCGAACTGGAAAATGCGATCCAACGGGGGATTGCCCTGGCTGGAAAGGACCATGTGTTGCAGGCCGAGGATCTGTTGCCTGCGGATCCGCGCTGGCGCGGTGCCACGGAGGTTCCGGAAAAGGTCGAGCCCCTGCGTCTGGTACTCAAGCAAGCGGAACGTGCGCACTTGACCTTGGCTCTTCAACTCACCGGCGGCCATCGCACCCAGTGCGCCGAATTGTTGGGGATCTCCCGCAAGGTTCTCTGGGAAAAACTGCGCGACCATGGTCTGGGCGGCAAGGCCGATGATGACCCGTTGCCCCAAGCTGACGGTGAGGATTCTGCGTCAAAGGACTCTTCCCAGCAGGACTTGTCGTGAGCAGCGCCTGGCCCGTGGGAGAAGATGGCACTTTGGTGATTGGGGACCTGCACCTCGATCCCAAGGGAGGCGCGGATGTGCGGGAATTCAGCGCCTTTTGCACGGGGCTGGAGGCTCCCCGCCTGGTGATTCTGGGGGACCTTTTCGATGCTTGGTTTGGCCCCAGCACCCAGGGACTGACCGGGGCCCAGGAGGTGACCTCAGCCCTGGCACAGCTGACCCAGCGAGGAGTTGCGGTGGATGTGATCCCCGGTAATCGGGACTTTTTGCTCGACGAAGAGTTTTCTCGAATCAGTGGGGCGCATCTGTTCCCAAGTGGCTGGCGCCGGGAGTTCCAGGGGCAGCGAACCCTGATTCTGCACGGGGACACTCTTTGCACCCTGGACCACAGTTATCAGCGTCTGCGGCGTTTCCTGCACAGCGGGTTTGTGCGCGGGCTTTCCCGCTGCTTGCCCCGTTGGATGTTGCTCCGGCTGGCGGGCCGACTGCGTGCGGCCAGTCGACGGGCGGTGGCTCGCAAGTCCGTGCCCAGCAAGACCATGCAGGATCAGGCCGCCCTGGAGGCTGCTGCGGGGGATTCCGGCGTGGAGCCGGCCCAGGTGCTGGTGGTGGGCCACGCCCACGAATTTTCGGACCGCAACCTGGGCGCGCCGCCTCTGCGCTGGCTTGTGCTGGACGGCTGGGGCGGAGAGCGCGATACTCTGCGCCTAGGAACCGCCTCGGGCCCAACAAGTCTGAGTCACCGGGACCTTATGACCTCTCCTAATCCATGAGCCACAAGGACCTATTTTCCACCACCCTGAAGCTGCAGGGTGAGCGCCTGCACTTTGCCGCCCATAGTCACCATATGTGGCCCGATCGTGTGTTGGAAGCCCATACTGAGGCTGCACTGTTGGGGGCTCGCATGCTCGATCGCAAGTGGGACGAGGTCTTTGGTGAGTTGCTTCCAAGGCTGTCCCAGCGGGTGGCCCAACGGCTTGGTTGGCCCGATCCTAGCGGCCTGGTCTTTGGGGCGAACACCCACGAGTTTCTGGTGCGGTTGTGTTCGACCTTGCCCAGGGATCGGCCCTGGCGCATCTTGACCAGTGACGCGGAATTCCATGCCGCCCACCGACAATTCACCCGTTGGCAAGAGGCCGGAGTGGCTGAAATCGAACAGGTGGCGGCGGAGCCCTTCGATACTTTTTCCAAGCGTATGGAAAACGCAATCTCCCGGGGAGGTCATGACCTCGTGATGTTCAGCAAGGTGCTGTTCAATTCCGGTTGGATTGTGGAAGACGTGGACGCCCTGGTGGCGGCGGTCCCCGATTCCAAGACGCTGGTTCTGATCGACGCCTATCACGGTTTCAACGCCTTGCCCCTGGACTTTTCGGGGGTTGCTCAGCGTGCATTTGTGACCTCCGGTGGATACAAGTACGCCATGGCGGGAGAAGGCGCCTGTTTCCTGGCCTGTCCCCCCAACATTTGTCCTAGACCGGTGCAAACCGGCTGGTTTGCAGGCTTTGGGGCCCTTTCCACGTTTTCTGGGGAAGTGGCCTATGGCACGGATGGCTCGCGCTTTTCGGGAGCAACCATCGACCCCACGGGCTTGATGCGTTTGGATGCGGCCCTGGGGTTACTTGACGACGAAGGATTAACCCCTGACGTGTTGCACAGTTACGTGGGGCAACTACAGAGCCAGGTCATGGCTAGCTTGCCTGAGGATGGTGTTCTGTCCCGTGCCAGTCTTGTGCCCGGGCCGGAAATCAGAGATCGGGGGCACTTTCTTTGTTTCAAAGAGACGCAGGCAGAAGCGCTTTACCAGGGCCTGGAATCCTGTGGCGTCCTGAGCGATGTGCGCCTCGACCGCTTGCGCTTGGGTTTTGCGATCTACCACGACAGGGCGGATGTGGATCGGTTGCTTGAAGCGCTGGCCCATGTGCGTAGCCTGGTGAGCTAGAATCTCTGGGGCAAAACCATTTCCTGAACAAGTGATGACTTCTGAATCTCTAGGACCCGTAGCAACGATCGTGGCCATCGACGGGCCTGCTGCCAGCGGCAAGAGTTCCGTGGCCAAGCTGTTGGCCATGCGGTTGGGCGTGCCCTTTCTGAACACCGGCGCCATGTATCGGGCAGTGGGACGGGCCTGCCATGAAGCAGGTGTGGACCATGACGACCCCGGGGCCGCTGGGCAGGTGGCCGAAGCCTTGGAGTTGGACTTTGACTCCTCCGGCGGGCTTTTGGTGGGGGGCCAACCCTGGAATGTGAATGGGGAACAGATGGGAGACTGGGCGTCCCGTGTGGCGGTTCATCAGCCCGTGCGTGAGGCCATGGTGGCTCGGCAGCGTGTTCTGGGCCAGCGCTCGGGTTGCGTGGCGGAAGGGCGGGACATTGGCACGGTGGTCTTCCCGGCAGCTCCCTTGAAGGTTTTTTTGGTGGCGTCCCCTGGTGTTCGTGCCCAGCGGCGTGCCGAACAGGAAGGGCATCCCGAGCGAGCAGGGCGCTACGAGGCGGAGCTCATGGATCGGGATCGGCGGGATCGCGAGCGCGAGATCGCTCCCCTGCGTCCCGCACCGGGGGCTTTGGAATTGAACAGCGATGAGCTGACCCTCGATCAGGTGGTTCAACGTATCCTAGGAGCCCTACCGGGCGCCGTTTAGGTGCATCCTCTTTGGACTTACTCTGCCCCAGTGACATCTTCCCACCCTGCTTTGCACGGTTGACCCTGGCCACTTGGACCCCCCGAGCGGTGTCCCACTTCCCCCTATGACCGTTTCGACCCGTACACGGCGCACGATGTTCTATCGCGCCGTCATGTTTGGCATTCGCATTTGGAGCCTGCTCCTCTGGCCTGCCCGCGTGGAGGGACACGAGCACCTCCCGGACCACGGAGCGGCGTTGATCGTTGCCAATCATGGCTCCCTGCTGGATATTCCGGCGGTGGCCCAGGCAGCGGGACCGCGTCACGCGGCTTTCGTTGCACGGCGTAGTCTGACGGAGGGCCGTTTCATGGATCGAATTTTGGAGGGTACCGATGCGATCCTGATCGAACCCGGCAGCAGCGACCGGGCGGCACTGCGCCAGATCGTGAACGAACTCAAGGCGGGCAATCAGGTGGTGATTTTCCCGGAGGGCACTCGTTCTAAGGATGGTCGATTGCAGGCCTTCAAGGGAGGCGCCGTTCTCAGCGCCAAAATAGCCGGCGTACCGATCATTCCCTGCGGTGTGGAGGGGGCGTTTGCAGCTTGGCCGAAGCACCGGCGTTGGCCCAGGCGACGGACGATCCATGTGCGATTTGCCGGCCCGGTGGATCCGGGCACCGAGGACATCTTGGAGCAGCTAGAGCAGACCGTGGCCCAATTGGCCCGGATCGAACGAGCCCAGGTGGAGGCCAGTCCCTCTAGAGGCAAGCAATCGGGTCATGGGGCGGCAGAACCGGGTGGCGGCCACGAGCCCTCCCGTGAAGCCGGGTTGGCAGCTCCCACTGGGGATTGACCTTGCCCCGGGCAGACCGTATCTTGGTGGGCTAAAGATTCACGCCAGGTCTCCAGAACCCGGATCGTCGGCCCCTGCTTGGGCCCTCCGACGATCCTCTGTTGGACAGCATGCGAGCAAGGAGTGCCGGGCCGGAGGGCGCGCATTCCCATCGCCCCTGAATAGGGGAGGTGTCGCGTGTTCACACTCTCCGATTTCCAAACACCACCCCTGGGTCCAAGACAACTTTAAATGGCAATTGTTTCCCGCCGCGTCAGGCAATACGAACTGGATGCGGATGATCTCGAGCGTCGCCTCGACTCCTCGCTCGCCGGCCTCACAGCTGAAGAACTCGACACAGCCCTTGGCGAACAAATCGCCGACCCCGTAACGGGCCAGATCGTGAGCGCGAAGGTCGATTCTATCGACGAGCGTTCCGGCATGGTCCTGATGGACATCGGCAGCAAGTCCGAAGGGCAGATCCCCCTCAATGAATTCGGCGAAGACCGCCCCGAGCTGGGTCAAGTCTTCGATGTCTACTTCGAAGGCCAAGACGCCGACGACATGGCGGTCATTTCCAAGCGCCGCGCAGATCGTTTGCGCGCATGGGAAGAGGTCAGCCAAAAGTACGGCGAAGGAGACATCGTTCAAGGTGTTGTCCAACGCAAGATCAAGGGCGGTTTGCTCGTGGATGTGGAGGGCGTCAACGTCTTCCTGCCCGCCAGCCAAGTGGCCCTGCGTCGTACCATCGAGGTGGACGATCTGATCGACGAGCCCGTGCGGGCCGTCATCATCAAGGTCGACATGGAGCGCATGAACATTGTTGTCTCCCGACGCAAGTTGATGGAAGACGAGCGTGCCAAGCTGAGGAAGGACCTCTTGCTCGACATTAAGGAAGGCCAGGTGCGTACCGGTGTGGTCAAGAACATCGCCGAGTTCGGCGTGTTCGTGGACCTCGGTGGCATCGACGGCTTGCTTCACATCACTGATATGTCCTGGGGCCGGGTCAACCACCCTAGCGAGATGGTCAAGATGGACCAGGAAGTGGAAGTCATGGTGCTCAAGGTCGATTTCGAGCGCGAGCGTATCGCGTTGGGCATCAAGCAAAAGTCCGCCTCCCCGTGGGATGGAATCGAAGGGCGCTACCCGAAGGGCAAGGCCCTCAAGGGCACTGTGGTCAACATGATGTCCTATGGCGCATTCGTCAAGCTCGAGGAGGGCATCGAAGGTTTGGTGCACATCTCCGAGATGTCCTGGACCAAGCGCATCAACCACCCCAGCGAGTTGGTCTCGGTGGGCGAAGAGGTCGAAGTTGTCGTCTTGGAAATCAACAATGAGAAGATGGAAGTCTCTCTCGGTATGAAGCAGGCGGACAGCAACCCTTGGGACGTGGTCGACGATCACTACCCGGTGGGTACGGTGATCGAAGGTCGCGTGCGCAACTTGACCTCCTACGGCGCGTTCGTGGAGATCGAAGAGGGCATCGATGGCCTCTTGCACGTTTCCGACATGAGCTGGACCAAGAAGGTCGCGCATCCCTCCGAGTTGATCAAGAAGGGCGACACTTTGCAGTGCGTTGTTCTTGCCGTCGACAAAGAGAAGAAGCGCATCGCCCTTGGACGCAAGCAACTCTTGGCCGACCCCTGGTTGGAAGAGATTCCCAACAATTACCACGTGGGCGATTTGCTCACCGGCTTTGTTACCAAAATCACCACCTTCGGTGCTTTCGTCAAGCTTGATGATCACCTCGAAGGGCTCTTGCACATCTCGGAAATTACCGAGGACCGTGCGGCGCGCCCTGAAGATGTGGTGCAAGCTGGTCTGAAGGTCGAGGTGCGTGTCATCCGTGTGGACATCGAGGATCGCAAGATTGGCTTGACCCTAGTGCACGACAACTTCCCCGAGAACGAAGCCCTGCGGATCGCAGCTGCCGAGAAGGCAGTTAAGGACGCGGCTCGTGCGGAGAAGAAGGCTGAGATGGAAGGTGAGCAGGACGCTGAGTCGGAAGGCGCCGAGGCGAAAGCCGAGGCTCCCGCCGCAGACGCTGAAGCCCCCGCGGCCAAAGCTAAGGCCCCCGCTGCTGAAGCCGAGGCTCCCGCTGCTGAAGCTGAGGCTCCCGCTGCTGAAGCTGAGGCTCCCGCTG
>CALEMP010000064.1 GCA_937910685.1 uncultured bacterium | reverse complement strand
TCCAGTGGCTTTGGAATATCACCATGCCACAGGTGTTCAACCTCAACACGGTCACCTTCTGGCAGGCATTCCGCTTGCTGCTCATCTCGGCCTTTCTGTTCAAGTCCGGGGGAGGAGGTTCATGAAGTCCTCGCCTCGCAGGCCCTGAACTGAAACGCGACCCTGTGGCTCATCGCACGGATGTAGCTCAGCGCCCGGGGACCACCTACCACTAGCGGGTGTATTGCATCATCCATTGGTAGTAAATCGGAACATAGTCGATGGGATAGTTCGTTCCGCTGGGGTACTCGTGCACCAGGTTGGGCAGGATGTGCCATCGGTATTCCCTGCGCCCAGGGCCTGGGAGGGTAGGCAAGGCCCAACGAATCTGGGTGAAGCCCGGTTGCTCGAGACCACTAGAAGGAACCGGGTCCAAGCCGAGTGCCTCGGCGAAGCTCGTGAGCGGGTCCCACATACACGGAGTGCCCATGATGTTCGCTATTTGCCTAGGCAGCGACTGTCCTGGTGCGAGATTATTGGCGTTAACGCAGTAAGCCTGCTTGTTCCCGTCCATGTTGCCCACGACCTCGAAATGAGGCCGAAAGCTGAATACATCCGAGGGATAGAAATCAGAGGGCATCGTGCTCAGCAGTCCAATCCCGCCAGCGGAGGTGGTTGCGGCAAAGATGTCGAAGAGATGGATGCGGAGCTCGGTCTTGACGAAAGCACCTCCATTGGAAAAGCCTGACGCGTAGATGCGGTCGCAATCGATGCTGAGATGATTTCCAATAGTGTTGTGTAGTTCGCGCAAATAGGTCACATCGTCGGCCATCGTTGTGGTGACCTGGAGCTCTGCGCCAAGGGTGTGCCACTTGGTAGCCATCCCCCCCGAAACCAGCGGATAGGACAGGGCCTCGGGGTAAACCGCGATGAAATCAAAGACCTCCGCCCCCTGGTTCCAGGTGGTGTTATTTTTGGCGATTTGCGCGGTCTGCGAAGAACCGTGGAGCATGTACACCACCGGGTAGGGGCCGTTTTGGGGCTGATAGTTAGTGGGTACGTAGATGATGAATTTGCGTAGCTCTGGATCCGCGGTGCTGGTGAAAGTGTTCGTGGTGCTCATGCCCGGAGTGAAGGTCATGGAATGGGTTGCTCCAGTGAATGAGCAATTCCCAAAGACCTGAATGCCCCGAGCGGGCAGCTGGGGCGTTTGTACCGTAAGGGGCTGCATTGCACTGCAGGCAACAAGGGCAAGAATAGTGATCATAGGTATCTCCTAGCTCGAAGAGCTCTTGGCAGGGTTCTTAGAAAGTACCGGGTGAGCCCCGGAATACACGAAAAGTAAGTACTGTTCAGCGACATCACCACCTGAGGGCTAGAGGGATCATCGGACACTTTACTTGAGAATATTTGAAAAACGCGAGTCGGGGCAATCCGGACGCTCTCCTCTTAACATTAGAAGCTATGAGCCCCAGCAACGAGAAATCAGACCGGCGAATGCAAATAGGCGAAGGACGCATCAGCGGCGACCTCTCCATCGTCTTTGGATCCATCTCCCTTGGTGGTGTTCTGTGCTTTCTTCTCCCGGACCTCCTGACCACTCCTGAATTTCGGGCTCAATGTGACCTCTAGGGCAAGTTGTTCATGAAAGCACCAGGGGCCGCTTTTGGCGGTTCGTAGATAGACTCCATTCAGTCCATTTGGCGGGTGGAATCATTGACCTCCCGGGAACCGGGGACCAGGGATTTTATCCCTCTGATCATTCTCCCGATATGCCGCGCGCTATCGGAGCGGCCTTCGAGCCCAGATAACGAAGTCGCTAAGTTTTCAAGCCTGGTGGACCCCGCCGGGGTCACCCACCGGACTCCTTATACCCAGTGGATCTGCTCCTTGGATAGAGCCCCTCCCCCGCCCATATCGCTATCCTGCGCCCAAGCACACACCACCGATCAAGGCCGCGCCAAGACCGTCAACAAGAAGACCACAATGCCCACTCCGTTACTGACCCTACTCCTCCTTCTTGCTGCCCCCGGCCTGACGCAGGAGGATGCCAAAAACTCCACCGAAGGTCCCCCGCAAGTCGTGCAGACGATCACACATCAGGGACTGCTCCCCCTTCGCAAGCACGGTGGTCCGCTGGATGAGCGACTTTTCCTGAGTGGAGACTGGGGAGGCAAGCGCGATCGGCTGACCGAAGCCGGTATCCGGTACGACATCATCTGGACCCAGGTGCTCCAAAGCGTGGAGAGTGGCGGGGTAAATCCGTCGACCGAATACGGGGGCAAGTTGGATATCCCGATCAACTTTGATCTCGACCGCATGGGCATTCTCCCCGGGGCCCTCTTCACCTTCCGCACGGAATCGAAGCACGGAAGTTCCGTCAATCGCGACACCGGCGGGCTCCTCGCTGCCAACGACGTGCATTTCTTTCCACTGACGGATGGAGAGGAAAACGTGCTGCTAGCCATCACCGAATTCCGCTACACGCAATTCCTGTCCAAGCGCCTGGGCCTGTTTCTTGGAAAGATCATCACCCTGGGCGGCGACAGCAACGAATTCGCAGGTGGCCGGGGCGAAACCCAATTCCTCTCACACCCCTTCCTGGCCTCCTCTGTCACTGCGCTCATCAACCCCTACAGTGCACCCGGCGCAGGTGTCTTTTGGATGCCCAACGAAGATGTGACCGTGACAACCTCGATCTACACCAGCAATGATGCATCCACAAGCAGTGGCTTGGATGAACTCGACGAGGGACTGACCTGGTCCACAGCCGTTCGCAACCAGTACAAGCTCAATGCTCTTCCTGGCGGCATGAACCTGGCCTTCCAATATGCCTTTGACGGTAATTTCACCGACATCCAGGGGCAGTTCGTGGACGGCGGTGTCCTCAGTGTGCCCTCGAACTCCGAGAGCTGGAATGCCTTCTGGAACATCTGGCAATACCTCTCAGTGGATGGACCCGGCGATCAACGGGTCGACGCCACCAACGGCCGTACGGACCTGCGCGGAACCGGCTTCTTTGCTCGCGCGGGCTTGGCCGACCGAGACACCAATCCCGTCGAATGGTCCCTGAGTTTGGGACTCGCGGGCCGAGGACTTCATGCGGGCAGGCCTGACGACACCTTTGGAATCGGATATGCGCGCTCGCAGATTCGCGAAAACCTCCTGACGGACTCCTTCTTGGTGGACGACACCAGTCAACGCTGGGAGGCCTACTACAGTTTCGCGCTCACGCCCGCGGTAGGCCTGACCCTGAGTGCCCAGATTCTCGACCCCCTGCTCGAAACCGTGGATACAGCGACCGTCTTCGGTTTCCGGCTACGCACCTCCTTCTAAGTCATGACCTACAAGATTCTTAAAATGAACAAGACCCTCACGATTGGCTTTGCCATCGCTCTCGCCTGCACCAGTTGCCAAGACCAAGAAAGTCAGGGCCATCAATCATCGGTCAGCCCCGCAGGAACGCCGCCGGCCTCAGACGGTTCTGTGCTGCCCTTCCCTGAAGTACCCTCAGCCAGTCTTGCCAATCCACGCCTGCAAGATTCCATTCAGAAACGGCGGGTCGTCCCAGACCGGCTTTCTGAAGACGCACCCAACATCGTCATTATCCTCATGGACGATTGCGGCTTCGGCACGGCGGAAACGTTCGGCGGTTTCGCTCACACGCCGACACTGGACAAGGTTTCGGGAGAAGGCATCCGCTACAACCGATTCCATACCACATCGATCTGCTCCCCCACCCGTGCCAGCTTGCTGACGGGGCGTAATCATCAGCGAGTTGGGTCCGGCACAATTTCAGAGCGCGCGGTTGACTGGGAGGGCTACACCGGGACCATCCCCAAGACTGCCGCCACCTTGCCAGAGGTCCTGCGCCAGTACGGCTACAACACTTCTGCCTTCGGGAAATGGCACAACACGCCGGCCGACCAAACCACATCCATGGGCCCCTTCGACTTCTGGCCCACTGGCTACGGGTTTGAGTACTTCTATGGGTTCCTCGCGGGTGAAACCTCCCAGTGGGAGCCTCGCCTAGTCGAGAACACCAAGCACATCGAACCGCCGCACGGGACACACCTCACCGAGTTGCTGGCGGATCGCGCAATCGACTGGTTGCACCAGCATCGCTCCCTTGCACCGGACAAGCCATTCTTCATGTACTGGGCTCCCGGAGCGGTCCACGGGCCCCACCATGTGGCCCAAGAATGGGCCAACAAGTACAAGGGCAAGTTCGACCAGGGTTGGGATGTGCTGCGCGAGGAGATCTTTGCCCGGCAAATGGAACTTGGCTTCATTCCCGAAGGGACCCAGTTAACGCCCCGTGCGGATTCGATGGCCGCCTGGGACAGCATTCCAGAATCCGAGCGCGCCTTCCAATCACGCTTGATGGAGATCTTTGCGGGCTACGTGGAGCACACGGACACGCAGATCGGTCGCCTGATTGCCAGCCTGGAAGAACTGGGCCAGCGAGACAACACCCTCATGTTCTTCATCTGGGGCGACAACGGTTCGTCAGCAGAAGGTCAGAACGGATCCATCAGCGAGTTGCTGGCACAGAACCAGATCCCGAACACAGTCCAACAGCAAATCGTTGCATTGGAGGAACTCGGGGGCCTTCCCGCCCTCGGCACCTTCGTCACGGACAACATGTATCACGCGGGCTGGGCCTGGGCAGGAAGCACACCCTTCCGGCACACAAAGCTCGTGGCCTCCCACTTCGGTGGTACCCGCAACCCGCTCGTCGTCTCCTGGCCTGACAAGATCAAGCCGGATGACGCCGTTCGTTCCCAGTTCTACCATGTCAACGACATCGCCCCCACTGTCTACGACATTCTCAGCATCCCCCATCCCAAGATTGTCAACGGAGCCAAGCAACAACCCATTGATGGGGTCAGTATGGCTGCCTCATTCTTTGATGCCGCTGCGCCCGAGAACAAAGAGGTCCAGTACTTTGCCAACAATGGCAGCCGAGGCATCTACGACCGCGGATGGTACGCCTGTACTTTTGGTCCTTTGATCCCCTGGGTGAACGCGCAGAAGGGCCTCGGGGACTGGGATTCGGCAACGGACCCGTGGGAGCTCTACGACCTGCGAATGGATTTCTCCCAGGCCACGAACCTGGCACTCGAGTATCCCGAGAAACTAGAGCAGATGAAGAAGCTGTTCTTGTCGGAAGCCGAAGACAACAAGGTCTTCCCCATCGGCGCAGGCAACTGGCTGCGCATCCACCCGGAAGACGCTCTTAGCTCCCCCTACACCAGCTGGCATTTTGACTCCAGCACCAATCGCATACCTGAAATCATCGCCCCCCCGGTTGGCAAGCGCAGCAACGTTGTCCGTATCGAAGCGGAATTCGATGCGAACGCAAACGGTGTGCTCTATGCCCTGGGAGGCAGCGGCGGAGGCCTCAGCTGTTACATGGACGATGGGTACCTTTGCTTTGAATACAACCTGATGATCATCTACCGGGCCCTTGCAAAATCTGCCGAGAAGGTCCCCGCAGGCAAGCACACCATCGTGATTGATACCCGCCTCAAAGCCGAGGTCCCCGGATCTGCGGCCGACATCATTCTGTCCATTGATGGAAACGAGGTGGCCAGGACCACCACAAACATGACTGTGCCGGGACTCTTCAATGCGAGCGAGACCTTTGATGTAGCAATCGATCTCGGCTCCCCAGTTGCCCGCGCTTACTTCGAACGGGCCCCCTTCCCGTTCACCGGGACAATCGAGAAGGTCGCCATCGACCTGAGCAAGACAAGCCAATAAAGCCACGCACAACCCACAACAACTATGAAACTCACCACTCTTCTATCCGTTTCCCTGGCTGCATGCTTGCTCACTCCAAGCTTCGGCCAATCCTTCGACCGCTCCGTACGCCAGGTGGAGAACAGGGAACCCTCTATCCCCCGCCCCGAGCAGGAAGCTCAGGTAAAGGTCAAGCTTGAAAACCTCCACAAGAAAATGGGTAAGCGACCCAACATCCTCTGGATCATTGTGGACGACATGGGCTATGGGGACCCTGGCTGTTACGGCGGCGGTGAAGCAGCCGGAGCAGCAACGCCCCATCTGGACGCCTTGGCTGCTGATGGCTTGAAATTGACATCGTGCTATTCACAACAAACCTGCACTCCGACGCGCTCGGCCATCCTCACCGGACGACTCCCCGTCCGCACAGGCCTGACCCGTCCGATCCTTGCGGGTGACAAGATCACCAAGAACCCCTGGGCCGATGAAGTCAGCCTGCCCACCCTGCTGGGGAACGCGGGCTACGCCACCGTCCTCACTGGCAAATGGCATGTGGGAGAAGCCGAAGGGATGCGCCCACAAGATGTGGGCTTCGACGAATTCTACGGCTTCTATCCGGCACAGAAAGAGGTTTCACAGCGCGTCGATGCACGTCGCTATCCAGGAATTGCCCTGGACCCACTTTTGATGGCTGCCTTCGAAGGCTTGGGGATTGGGCACCACCTCGTTCACGGATTTAAGGGTGGGCGTACCGTAAAGGTCAGTTCAATCGAATCCACCGAGGACATGGGCCGCGCTGACCAGGCACTGGCCGATTTTTCGATTGCAAAGATCAAGGAGTTAGCCGCGAAGGACAAGCCCTTCTTCCTTGAGCACTGCTTCATGAAAGTTCACTGCGACAACTTTGCCAATCCTGATCTGGCGGGCCTTAGCTCAAGCAAGTACCCCTACAAGGATGCGATCGTCGAAGTGGACCTCCATATTGGAGCCCTGCGCGCCGCCCTTGAGGAAGCCGGTGTACTTGAGAATACGCTGATCTTCTTGACCTCGGACAACGGGCCTCAAATGGACGCTTGGCCGGACGCTGGCTACACCCCCTTCCGGGGTGCCAAGGGCACAACCTTCGAGGGTGGTGTGCGTGTTCCGGGCATTGCCAACTGGAAGGGCATGATCGAACCCGGTCGGGTCAGTGACGACCTCTTCGACCTGCTGGATCTTTTCGGAACCGCCCTGACCCTTGCCGGTGTGCCCATCGACACCTTGGCCGATGACCGCTATTACGATTTCATCGACCAGACCTCATTCCTGCTGCACGACAACGGCCGTTCCCAACGGGAAGCGGTTTATTTCTGGTGGGGCGCAGAACTGATGGCCTGCCGCATGCGACAGTTCAAGGCCCATGTCAAAGTCATCCTACCGCAAGCAACCCACAAGTACATCGACCTCGGGACCGTTGTGGATGTTGGACTTGCCCCCTGGTTCTTCGACCTCTACCTCGACCCCAAAGAGGAAATGACCGTCGGCCACCGAATGAGCCCCTGGCTTGCCACCGTCGGTAGCAAGCTGAAGGCGCACGGTGGTACCTTCAGGAAGTACCCGCCGAAGAACATCGGCCTTTAG
>CALEMP010000063.1 GCA_937910685.1 uncultured bacterium | reverse complement strand
GCCTTCCAAGCAGGGGGCGTTGACAGTAGACGCAGAGGGTGTAGGGTAGCCATAGTGCCCAACCCCGGTCTCGGGCCAGTTACACAATGAGGAGTCATGCCGACAATCGTTATCACAATCGTGTGCCCACACTGTGGCAATCAGATGAGCCACAAGGTCAATGACAGCGCGACGCAGAGCGTGACCTGTCAGTCCGGCCGTGGCGGGTGTGGGAAGAGCGCCCGCATCAGTCTTAGCCGTGGCATGCTGAACTGGGTCAAGAGGGGCTAAGTTGGGACCGGAACGGGCATGAGCGAATTTCGTATATTCATCTCGTCGACATTTCGGGATCTCTCCGAAGAACGTCGTCTGCTGCAGGGGGTTTTCCAGCAGCTGCGCGAGGAGTGTCGGAGCCGCGGGCACGACCTGAAGGTTGTCGATCTGAGGTGGGGGATCTCCGAGGAGGAGCAGAGGCAGGGGCGCACCATGGAGGTCTGCCTGCAGGAGGTGACCCACTGTCAGGATGTCTCAAGCAGGCCAAACTTCTTGGTTCTCCTGGGTGATCGGTACGGGTGGGAGCCCGCGCCGGACAGGATCGAGGTCGAGGAGTTTGGGGAGCTCGTGGGGGCCTTGGACTCCGGCGAGGGTGCGCACGTTGAGGGGATGTACGCCGTGGACGAGAACGCGATTCCCGCGGTGCGTGTCCTCAGACGCGAGCGGTTGTCAGGGGGCGCGGCCGATGAAGATCGGCTCGTTGGTCTACTCCGAAAAGCTGTTCATATGCGGTCTTGGGATCCCGGTGACCGACGGAGAGCCAAGTACGATTGCTCTGCGACGCACCAGGAGATTCTGAGAGGCGTGATGGATGAACGCGCGGTATCTCCCGAGTCGCACGTCTTCGTCACCATCCGGGGACGTGATCCTGAAGCAGATTCCGCGGCGGAGAGGATGGCCGAGCTGGAGCAGGCCATGGATCTGAAGCTGGGTACGCAGAACTTCTATCGCTATCGGTCCGACTCAGTCAACAGGCAGCCCGAAGACTCGCAGGCCTTCGTGGACGCTGTGTTGGTCTGGTATCAGCGCGTCCTTTGTGAGGCGATGGATGAGGCAGACGGTAAAGACCGCGGACGGCAAGGGGACGGCGAGTCCGAGCGACACGCAGAGATCGCGCGTCGTAAGAGCCGTGTCTTTGTGGGAAGAGAGGAGGAGGCGGATCAGATTCTGGGGACCATCACCTCCAACAGCACCGACTCGATCAAGATTACTGGTGGAGGGGGAAGTGGCAAGTCGGCTTTCATGGGTAAGGTTGTTCAAGGGTTTCTTCCAAAAGACCCTGGGGCTGAAGTATCCCCAACCAGTCAGCCTCCAACCACCGACAGCAGCGCGTCCACTTCCTATCATGGGTACTCTGCGCCCGAGGAGCCGGCTAGGGACAACCCGGCCTTCTTCGGAGTGGACCGGCATAAGAACGATGTCGAGCAAGAGGTCGACGTCATTCGTGAAACCGTGCGCGAAGTGCTTCGCCTGGAGGCCCCGATCCATGAGGATCTGCTCTGTCTACGGGTTTCACGGCGCTGGGGATTGAAGAGCTACACCACGAGGACTCGGAGCAACATGGACCCTTTCCTACAGGATCCCAGTCTCGTGGAGCGGGACGGGGACTACTGCTGGAGCCCCGGCGGGTCCAAGGAGGTCACGGCCCCCAGAGGGGACTCGGGTCCATGGCGAGATGGGCTTCAGGTACACCCCGCCGAGGTGCGCGGGGCCCTCAAGCTCGTGCTCGATCGGGCCCTGGGTGAAAACAAGCACTCGCTCAAGCTGCAGGCCGTCCGTGGTGACGTGAAGGCGATGTTCGGTATCAAGAAGGGGGCCCACGCGATCGGGAAGGTATTGGACGAATCGGTTGAGTGGGCCGAGAGTCTAGGCTGGAAGTTCACGGGCACCACTCTTCTCCATGAATCTTCACGGGGCGAGAGCCGCCCACAAAAAAGGGCGGCGAGGCGGCGTGTTGTCGTTCGGTTCGTGGGGGAGACCGAGCGTAGCTCCACCTACGTCGAGCTCGTCCGCTCCGTGATGGATGAGCTCCTTCCCAATTCGAACGACCTGGCTACGGGCATGGCCCCCAGTGATCCCAGGTGGATCGAGTCTTGGCACCAGGCCCTTAAGGTCGCAGGTGCTGAGGAGCCGGTGATCCTCTTCCTTGACGGTGTGGACCAGTTGCGCGGGGCACCCGCGGATGCACACGCCCTCGTCCCAAAGCAGCTGCCCAAGGGCGTGAGCATGGTCGTCTCAACGATCCGGCAGAGTCCGCGTTGGTTACCCCGCGACTCCGCGTGGGGGCAGGTCATCACCTTGCCGGTCTTCGAGTCCGTGCAGGCCCAGCTGGCTTTCAGCAGCTGGCTGGGAGACAGGGGGCGGTGCTTGAACGAAACGCAGGCGGCTCAGGTCCTTGGCAAGGCTCGCAACGTGGAGGAAGGGCAGGCGCTGTTCATCCGCCTCGCGGCGGGGTCCGCGGAGCGCTGGGAGTCCGGTACCCGCGTGGTGGACATGGAACCATCTTCTCAGCGAGAAGCCGAGGGCGCCGAAGAGACAGGGCAGGATCTCCTTGAGGGTGGCGGAACCGAGGACATTTCGAGCTGGAACGATGTGGACGGGCTACTTGAGTCGGAGTTGGTACGGCTCGACAAGCTGCACACGGCCGGTATGGCCTCGAGGGTCGTCAGCCTCACCGCAGCGAGCCGCCGCGGGCTGAACGAGAAGGAGCTTCAAGGCGTGCTGCAAGAGCTACCTGGCTTCTGGGAGTCCTTCGTCGGTGAGCAGCATGTGGACCATCAGCGGGCACT
>CALEMP010000062.1 GCA_937910685.1 uncultured bacterium | reverse complement strand
CACGCATTCACGGTTGCCCCGGCCGCGGGTATCGGTGATCTCATCCACAAGGGTCAAGGTCAACAGCGACTCGATCAATCCCACCGCCGCGAGAATTACCGCAAAGGGCAGCACGATCCACAGGGTCTCAAAGTTCAGGGGCACCATTGGAATCGAGAAGGTCGGCAGCCCCCCCGCTAGGGAGGCGTCGGCGTCCCCGGTCATGGTGCGCAGGTAATCAACGATGGTCGGGGCGTCCAGATTGAAGCCCGTGGCCACAAGGGTAATGCAGACGATTGCCGCCAAAGACGAAGGGACAGCCTTCGTCCACCTTGGGAGAAAGTGAGTGATCGCCATGGTGGCAGCCACCAAACCGAGCATCGTGAACAGGGGCGTACCTACGATCCACTGGAGTTCCCCGGAAACATCGGGGGCCTTAAACTGCCCGAGCTGGGCAAGGAAAATCACGATCGCGAGGCCATTGACAAAACCCAGCATCACCGGGTGCGGGACCATGCGGATGAACTTCCCCATGTGCAGAACCCCCGCGAGGGCCTGCAAGCAGCCCATCAAGACCACCGCCGCAAACATGTACTCGATTCCGTGCTGGGCAACCAGCGCCACCAGAACCACCGCGATTGCACCGGTCGCACCGGAGATCATTCCCGGCCGACCGCCAAAGACCGCCGTGATCAAGCCCACAATGAATGCACCGTAGAGCCCCACCAGCGGGTCCACCCCAGCGACAAAGGCGAATGCAACGGCCTCGGGAACAAGTGCCAAGGCAACGGTCAGGCCAGAGAGAAGGTCAGTCCTGAATCGGAATTCAGGATGCTTTTGAATATCGAACAAAATACTTAGGTGGCGGTTAGCGGTTGGCGGTTGACGCCCAGACGGCGTCAGGTCCCTGCGGCCTTTCTTTGCGCACGCTCGGTGCCGGATTCAGGGGCAGCAACTGAAAGAGAGGACCTCTAAAGATCCAGCAAAAATGAAACCGCTGCACCCGAGGGCGCAGCGGATGGATGCTGGTGCTGTGTCTGAACCTGGCTCCGGGCGTAGCGCCCTTGGGCTGATTCAACAGGAACTCTATTTGGGCGCTCGATGGGGAGACGAGCGATGAAGAGAAATGGTCGGGGCGAGAGGATTTGAACCTCCGGCCTCTGCAACCCCATTGCAGCGCGCTACCAGGCTGCGCCACGCCCCGACCGAGGGCTGAGGACTTTAGTGGTTGGGTGGGGGGCCGTCAATCCACAAGGGGAAGAAGAGGAGAACTTTCGGCCCAGACTTGCGCTTTGGACCACGGGTGGGCTAGATGAAGAGCATGGCAAGGCCCCTGCGCAACCTTTATCCCAAGACCCTACACATCCGGCGGCGGCATCGGACGTGGATGGGGGCGATGGTTTGCGCCAGTTTGGCCTGGGGGGTCTGGTGGCTGGCCCTGGCCCTCTCCCATTGGATGCCCGAGTGGTTGCCGAGCCTAAGGGTCCTGGGGGTGCTCTCCAGCTTGCCGGCACTGGTGGGCTTGGTGCTCGCCATCGTCACCATTCGCGCACGGGACATTTGGATTGCTCTTGCCAGTATCCCAATCACCGCTAACGGAGCGGTACTGGCCTTGCCTTGGCTCTTTGAGCGCGAGCTCGCCATGCTTTTCAGCGCAGCCACTTAGACCGCGATCTTATCAGCGGCCATGATCATCCAGACGCCGGTGATGGCGGCGGTGACCGTCAGCGCGATGACCACCTGCGCGATCTTTCCGTGCAAGGCACGGTGCCGGCCGTTTCGAATGGTGGCGATGCCACTGATCACCGGCGCGATGTATGAAAAAGCGGCCAGACGCGCAAGGAACATGTGCACGGGAAAGATCGTCCCGGCGGTTTCGAGGTCGTATTCCAACCCCAATTGAACCGCATAGTAAATCGTGATGGAGAGCCCGCTGACAGTGCAGACCACAAGGATCAAATGAATCTTGCGCTTAGCGAGCTTGCCGGTCCATGCAGTGGCCAAGAGCAAGACGACGGTCAGACAGAAAAAGGCAATGAAGATGGTCATCGTATCGGGCGCAGGATCTATGAGGGGTCCTGCATGATGCCCGTGAGCTCCTCTTGGGGAGAGCGGGTCATCAGATCGGAAACTGCTTGGCTGGGATCCTTGCCTTCGAAGAGGCAAGCGTGCACTTGTTGGGCGATCGGCATGGAGATGCCTTCGGTTTCAGCTTCGGGCCCGAAGAGAGCGCGGGTTGTCCAAACCCCTTCGGCCACCATATGCATGCGCGCAAGCAGCTGATCGAGGCTTTCACCGCGGCCGATGGCCTCCCCCACTGCGCGGTTGCGCGAGTGCTTGGAGAAGCATGTGGTCATCAAATCCCCAATGCCTGCGAGACCAAAGAAGGTCTCGGGTTGCGCCCCATGGCGATTGCCGAAACGTGCGATTTCCACCACCCCGCGGGTGATCAGAGCAGCTTTTGCATTGTCCCCTAGGGAGAGCCCATCGCAAATACCTGCGCCAATAGCGATCACGTTCTTGAGGGCCGCAGCGAACTCTGCTCCCACGGGATCGGGGTTGGTGTAGACCCTGAGGGACTCGCAAGAAAGGGCAGCTTGAACCTGCTCGGCCACATCGTTGTCCGTGGAGCAAGCCACCAGAGATGCCGGGAGGCCGCGGGCAACTTCTTCCGCGTGACTTGGGCCGGTTAGGACGCATAAGGGACGCACGCCCAAAACATCTGTGATGATCTTGGTGGGCGGCTGGAAGGTTTCCACTTCGAGGCCCTTGGACGCGCTCACCACTGGCATGGTCCCCGGCAGTACGTCCTCGAATTGCTCCAGCACCTCGCGCAAGTGTTGGGTGGGGATGACCGAAATCACGAGCTCGGCGCCGGAGGCAGCTTGGCTGGGGTCAGCAGAGAAGCGCAGGTTCTCCGGCAGGGAAATACCCGGCAGGTAACGTTCGTTGACACGGTTTTTTTCCAGGGCGGCGATCTGCTCAGGGTCACGCCCCCAGAGGCAAACATCCAAGCCCTTTCGCGCCAAGACAAGGGCCAGTGCCGTTCCCCAGGAGCCATTCCCCAGGATGAGAATGTTGGGCTGGGAATCAGTCATTGGGGGCCTCGTCAAAGTTATCCGGTTTAGGTTCAAAGGCCTTGGGTTCGCTGCCGTCCAAGATGCGTTTTAGGTTGCCCCGATGACGCCAGAGGATCATTGCTAAGAGGCCGAACTGCACGAGGGTCGCTGAATCGCCGAAGCCCTGGCGAATGCCCGAACCAATCGCAAAGGCAGCGACCATAGCGAGGGATGCAAGGCCCACCAGACGCGTACTGAACAGGACCAAGAGCCATGCCAAGACGCCATAGACCAACAGCATGGGATCGATCGACAAAATGCCCCCCACCAATGTGGCAACCCCCTTGCCGCCCTGGAAACCAAGGTAGACCGGGTAGCAATGCCCCACCACTGCGGCGCCGAAACAATAGGGCGCCAAGTGTTCTTGGGCGCTGCCCTTAAGCAGTAACACGAGGGCTGCACCCTTGAATACATCCAAGAGGAAGGAGCTCCCGCCAACCGCCTTGCCGGCGGCGCGGATCGTGTTGGTCGCCCCGATGTTGCCACTACCCACGGTGCGCGGATCGACTCCTTTGATTCCTTTGGCCAAAATGAGGCCAAAGGGGATCGCACCCAGCAGATACGACGCGAGGATCAAGGCCCAGGGGGGCGCAGAGTCCAACTCGATCAGGGCTAGGGGGAGGTGCAACATGCAGAGCGGAGCATAACCCCTGGGATGCTGCAAGTAGGGAACCAGGTTCCGTATTTGGTATTCCACCAGTACCATGACCGCACTCATGAGCTCCCCGCCCCCCACTCCCCGCATCGGCGTCGACACCGGCGGCACCTTTACGGACCTAGTGGTCATCACCGATGGGGTCGTGCGGGTAGAAAAGGTCCTCTCCACTCTCGGAGCTCCCGAGGAAGCCATCGTCGCCGGCCTGGAGTTGCTCGATGGGGACGGAGACGCCACCACAGTCACGGAGGTGGTGCATGGCAGCACGGTAGGTTTGAACGCGCTCTTGACCGGAAACGCGGGGCGCGTGGCGCTGGTGACCAACGAAGGGTTCTTGGACCTGATCGAGATCCGGCGGCAGGATCGGCCGGACCTCTATGCCTTGCATCCTGTGGTGCCCGAGCCCCTGGTCGCGCGGGCCGATCGACATCAGGTTTCCCAACGGAGTTGGCCGGACTTGGATGGGAACATCATCGAGGTCAGCACCCCCAGCAAGACCGAGTTGAGCAAGCTCGCCAAGCGCATTCAGCGCAGCGGAGTCGACACGGTTTGCGTTTGCCTCTTGCACGCCTACGGGGATCCGGCCATCGAAGAACAGGTGGCGCGGCCCTTGCGTGAAGCAGGCTTGAACGTGACCACCTCCGCGGCTTTGCTGAACACCCACCGGGAATACGAGCGCATGTCCACCGCCTTGATCAATGCCTGCTTGACCCCGGTCATGGGCCGCTACATCGAGCGCTTGCACGCTGTGCTTGGAAAGCGGCGGTTAGCGCTCTTGCAGAGTTCAGGGGGTACAATTTCTGCGGAACTCGCGGCCGAGCAACCCGCACGGGTGGTGCTTAGTGGACCCGCGGGTGGAGTCGTGGGTGCGGCTCGCGCGGCGGCGGAAGCGGAGCTTGGGCCGGTGGTCACTTTGGATTTGGGAGGCACCAGCACGGACGTAGCTTTCCATGACCCGGGGGCGGGACGAGCGGGGGCAACCAGTGGCTCTTCGGTGGCGGGCCATGCTTTGGCCTTGCCCTCCCTCGATGTGCATTGCATCGGCTGTGGTGGTGGATCGCTGGTGCGCCTGGACAACACCGGCGTCTTACAGGTTGGCCCCCAAAGCGCGGGGGCAGATCCTGGGCCCATCGCCTATGGACGCGGCAGCGAGCCCACATTGACCGACGCGCTCTTGTTCACGGGGCGCATCGATGCGGGGCGTTTCCTCAAGGGCCAGCTAGAGTTGGACCACGAGGGAGTCCGGCGCGCGTTCGAAAAACTCGGAGACGCCCTCGGAGTCACGGCCATGGGCGCCGCCCGGGGTTCTTTGCAAGTGGCGCGGGCTGCCATGCGTCGAGCACTTACAGTCATGACCATGCAACGCGGCAAGGACCCGGCCATGGTTTCCCTGGTGGCCTTTGGAGGCGGCGGTGGTTTGTTCGGGGTGGAACTCGCCCAGGACTTGGGCATGCTGCGGGTCCTCGTACCGGCCCACGCAGGGGTGCTTTCCGCTTGGGGCATGGTGCACGCGGACGCGACTCTGGACCGGGCACAAACCGTGCTTGAGCCCTTAGCCAAGTGGAGCAAGGCCAAGCGAGCGCGCGCTTTCAAGCAACTGGAACAACAGAGCCTTCAGCACTTTGTAGCCGCAGGACATCGCCACAAGGACTGCCAGTATGAGCGTGTTTTGGAGCTGCGGTTTTGCGGCCAATCCCACGAGTTGGCAATCCCCGAAGGTTCTGATCCCAGCGCCGAATTCCTCGCCGCCCACGAGCAACGCTATGGCTGGAATCCGCCTACCGGGGAAATCGAGTTGGTGCACCTTGCCAGCCGCGCCATTGTCCCCGGCCCCGACGCCGACACAGGACGCAAGCCGCGGCGCAAGAAGCTCAGCCCAGCGGCTGAAGTGGCCAAGCGCAAAGTGGACGGGGAACGCGCCCGGGTGCCGGTCCTGGACCGCAACCAACTGCAACCGGGAATGGAATTCGCCGGCCCCTGCCTCGTGGAAGAATCCACCACCACCACCTGGCTACCACGGAATTGGCAAGGCCGCGTGACCCGCGGCGGACACCTCCTGCTTGAGCCCCGCTGAAGCTGGCCGTACTGCCGGGTTCAAGCTGCAAGTCGGGGCGAGCCGCACCTGCGAAAGCGCATCGAACACCACTTGGGGAATTGTGTCCCTGGACACGCTTGGTACGCCTTCTCCGACTCCTGGCTCAGCGACATGCGCGTGCCTGGGCGTCGGGGCCAAAAGGTGTAAAAGTGGAGCGGCTGAACGGATTTGAACCGTCGACATCAACCTTGGCAAGGTTGCGCTCTACCACTGAGCTACAGCCGCCCGCTTGAGGAGGGGAACTATAGCGCGGGGAGGATGGGAGGCAAGCCATCGTCCCCACTTCTTTTCACTAACTCGCCCGCAACCCACGCACCCGCCCCGCTTAGCGCCTCCTCAAGGGAGTGCCCACGGGCCACAAGAGCGCTGAGAAAAGCAGCGTGGCGGCACCCAGAACCCCGCATGGAGCCCTTCACTCGGGCATGGGCAACCCAAATAGGTTCCTCCCCTTGGGCTACCAGCAGGTCCAACAACGGGTCCTCTTTTCCATGTCCCCCCTTTAGAACCACCGCCGCCGCGCCCCGATTCAGGAATATCTTCGCCGCGTGGATGCGCTGATCAGGCTTCTCGATCAAGCCCTCAACCGGAACCCCCGCCAACAGGGCAGCCTCCTCCAGATTGGGGCATAGGATCGGTCCCAAATCCAGAAGCTCCAGCATGGCCCGCTGGCCCGCTTCCCCTAAGAACTCGTCCCCTTTCGAGGAACTCAAGACCGGATCGAGGACCCACGGCAGGCCCGGGGCATCGAATCGCAATTGGGTCAAGAGGCTGCGCATCTCGTTCACGTGCTCTGGCCCGGGTAGCAAGCCACTCTTCAAGCAAGCTGGATTTTCTATGGACACGGCCGCCAAAGCATCGAACAGCCAGGCCTCCGGACGACGTGCACCCAACTCCACCAAGCCGTGCGCGTCCTGCACCGTATTTGCAGTCACTGATCCAGCGAACCGAGCCCCCGCAGCTTCGATGGCCTCACGATCAGCATGGAGTCCAGGCCCATTTTGAGCAACTCCTCCCACGCATAGGACAAGCGGCCCAGTCACGATGTGAGCGGCCGCCCCTCTTCGGGGATGCCATCCTCTCCCTTGCTGCCCAAGAGCGCGAGGGCATGGGTACGAATCTCACGCTCGGTGGCACGCACCGTGCTCTCTCCCGCATCGCTCAAGAAAATCCGCCCCCCGGCAATGTGCCCATGCCCACCAAAGGAACCCTGGCCATCAAGAACCCTCTGCATCAGGGGATACGCCCGACCAAAGGCTGGGTCCGTGCGCAGGGAGAGAACATATTCATCCCCGTATCCTGCCCCGACAAGGGCCCACGAGCACCCCTCCATCCGCAGGAACAAATCCGCCATCTCTGCCACGGACGCAGGATTCTCCACCTGCCCCATCAATGCCAGGACCAAGGGCCCATGCCGCCGAGCGCAAGACAAGGCCCTGGACAGCTCGCTGTAGTAATTCAAAGGCAGGGGCGGATGGGCGATGCGCGCAATCGCACCCCGGTCAGCATTTTGGAAGGTCTTGAGGTAGGCATCCTCGTCCACGGGCGTCGCATTCCGCGAAAGATCCGCAGTGTCGTAACGCACGCCGCAGAAAAGCGCGCTGGCCGTGGTGCTGTCCGCCTCAAGGCCAGCCTCTTCGAGATAGCCCTGAATCATGGAGCTCGTGGCTCCAACTTTGAGACGCACATCAGAAAACGCCACCGGCACGGAGGCTTCCGACTCGGTGGTGGGCGTCACGTGGTGATCGAACACCGCCACAACGGGCAGGTCATCGGGCACGACCGTGTGGCCGAACTCGGGCTGCGTATCCACGAGCAACACTCCCGCGAAACGTGAATGATCGATGCTGTCGTAATCTTCCAGGTCGAGCCCGAGCTCTTCAACCAAGGCGATGTTCTCGGCCCGATGGATTTCCCCGAGCGTCGCCACCACGGGTTCATAGCCCATGCCCTCGTTCAATAGTTGGCGCAGGCCTTCACAAGCCCCGAGGGCGTCCGGGTCGGGACCTCGGTGGGTAAGGACTAGGAAGCGGCCCCGGGCCTTGAGGTCAGCCGCAGCGCTGGCGGCGGCGAGGGCGGCTTTGAGTTGATCTAGGCGACCAGAGGGTTCGGGCGGGGGCGTGGACATTGAGGCCTCACGATACCCCGGTACTGGCCCCTTTCGGTGTTGAAAACCAACTCTCAGGGCCTCTCCGGCACCCCTGCTCCTCACCCCCGACAAGGGACTGCAGGAGGCCAAGGAAAGCACGCTACCCTGCTCAAAATGAATCAATCAATCTTTCAACCGATCGTGCTGGCTGCCTTGTCCGTCGCCTCGATTGCCGTAGCCATGGCCTGGTCTCTCATCCAAGGACAGGGTTCTGGGCGGTCTCGCCGGTGGCTCGCACTCATGACCCTTCCGGGTCTGCTTGCGCTCGTCTCCTTCTATTCACTGGCGGTGCATATGCACATTCGCCTGAGTGGCTGGCCCGAACGCATCGGTACAGATGGGTTTCCACCGGATCTGATCACACATGACGGCATTTCCACAGGACTCTTCTCCGTTGCATTGGTGCTGGCACTTTGCATGCCTGCTGTGCTGGTATTGCATGCCCTGGTGCCACGGCTACGCTCCAACATGATCTACCCTGCCTTCTGTGGGACCGCCTGCTGGCTGTGTCTAGCCCTGACAGCACTGGCGCCGGCAGGGTTCCTGAAGTGGTGGTGGGACTAACAGCCAAAGCAGTCCCCCTAGGTCAAACCTTGGGTTGAGTCACACTTATACGAGACTGCGCAAAAAGGGACGGCGCAAAAAGGGACAGCGCCCTAGAAGCCCTTGCTCATGAGATGGTTCACAGAAGCCAAGATCTCTGCCCGTCCATGAATCGAGTTCGCTTCAATCACCCGCACCGCTGCCTCGGGTAGATAGCTCGCCACTAGCTGGAAATCCACATCCCCCATTCCCGGGGGCAAGCCCTGTTCCTTGACCGTGGAATCGCTCAAGTGCACACCACGGAGTTTGCTGGCGAAGGCGTCCAACCAAGGCCCTTGGCCCGGCAATCCGGCCAACTCGCGAGAGTGAAGTCCGCCCGTGTCGTGCCAATAGCCCACGCGTGATCGGTCTAGGTCATCAAGCACCCATTGCATCGCTTCGAAATTCAGCAAGTCGTTGAACGTAAAGCCCGGTTCGAGGGCCAACTTCAGATCGGGGTAGGCCCTGCGCAAGCTGTGCAAGGAACGGCAAAAACTTTCTAGCTGCTTTTGACCGAGTTTCTGAACGCGTCCCACCAGGTCTCGGATCTCGACTTGAACCGCATCCAAGTCATCGAGTTGGGCCACTTCTAAGCGAGCCGAGAGGGCTCTTGCCTCCAAGGTCAATGCTTCGTCTTCCACAGCACATCCACGCACCACCACCACGGGAGCACCTAGCTGTTGGGCGATGCAGATGTGTCGGCGAGTCAGGTTGAGGGCTCGGTCTCGGAGCTCCTCGTCCAGGGATCCCAGAAAGCTGCCACTGACCGCGTCCTTCTTGGGGTAGAGGGCCCCCACCACCACGGATTCGGCTGTGATGCCAGTCTCTCGGTGGGCATCGAGCCAGCCGCTTAGTTCGCAGGGACTATCAGCGATACCAAGTTCGAGCCTGCGAAAGCCCATGGCCACGGCGGAGAACGCCTGGTCTTCGATACGGCCGAGACGGGGGCCGTAGCAAGCGGTGCTGAGCACCAAATCGTTCGGAATACCTGGTTGAGTCACAATAAATACAATTGGGGGAGATTCGTGCCAACCCCGTAAAACCACGGAGTCCGGCACAGAAAACGTACCCCCCTGACCGGAGAGAGGCCCGATCAGCCCTTGGACGCAACCCGATGCTGGAAAGTTCGCATCATTGTGGTACCTAGGTGCTTCATTCCTGGAGCCTAGAGGTGACCGGGACCATGAGGCTTCGCCCCCGCGGAGGCATGAGGCTCCAAGGGCCCCTCGGTCTGGGCCTAAATGCCCTGGGGTGGCCCCCTACATCCACCCGGGCCCCGAGTCCGTAGGTCGTCCAAGCGGCTACACTCTCCCTACTGGCGAGAGCCTGCCTCGCAGACCATGAGTCCTCTCCCCTATCTACTGCCCCTCCCGCTCCTGGTAGCTGTCGGGACCAGTGCACTTGGGGCGCAGGTGCAGAGTTCCACGGCGCAGGATAAAGAGCATTTCGAGGCGCGCATTCGCCCTGTCCTGATCGAACACTGCTACGCCTGTCACAATAGCGTGGATAAGGCCCGTGGCGGCCTGGCTCTTGATGGCCGGGAGCGCATGCGCATGGAGTCCGACTCGGGGTTTGCGGTTGTACCCGGTGATCCTGATCAAAGCCGGATCTTGGCTGTTATGCGCCACGAGATAGAAGGTCTTGAGATGCCCAAGGACGGTGGAAAGCTAGACGCGTCGGTGGTCGCAGACTTCGAGGAATGGATTCGCAACGGCGCCTACGACCCGAGGGATGCAGCGCCTACCGACCAAGAGCTCGAGGCCTTACTCTCCTGGGCCGCGAAACTCGAGCTTCGCAAGCAGTGGTGGAGTCTCCAGCCCATTGTGGCCCCTGTACTGCCGGAGGCCGGGGACTGGTCCGAGCATCCCGTCGATCGTTTCATCCAGCAAGAGATGCTGGAGAATGGACTGCTGCCCAGCCCTGAGGCGGACCGCCGGACCTTGGTCCGGCGCCTGTACTACACCCTCCTCGGTTTGCCCCCAACGCCGGATGAGATTCGCCACTTTCTTGCGGATGAGGATTCCGGGGCGCTGGAACGCCTGATCGATCAGTTGCTCGCCTCACCAAGCTACGGCGAGCGGTGGGCGCGGCACTGGATGGATCTCGTCCGTTACGCAGACTCCCACGGATCAGAGGGGGATCCTCGCATCCCTCACGCCTATCAGTATCGCGACTATCTGATCCGGGCTTTCAATCAGGACCTGCCCTTTGACCAGTTCGTGCGCGAGCAGATCGCCGGTGACCTGCTCAGCGAGCCGCGGTTGAACTCCGAGCTGGGGATCAACGAATCCGCGATCGGTACGGCGCAATGGCGCTTTGTTTTCCATGGGTTCGCGCCCACCGATGCACTCGATGAAAAGGTGCGCTTCACGGACGACCAGATCAATGTCTTCAGCAAGACCTTTCTGGCCCAGACTGTTTCCTGCGCGCGTTGCCACGACCATAAGTTCGATGCGATCAGCCAGGCAGACTACTACGCGCTCTTTGGCATCCTGGGTTCGAGCCGTCCGGCCATGCTGGATGTCAATACGGCCGAGATCCAGCAGCGCAACAAGAGCGGCCTCGTGGAGCTCAAGGCCGAAATTCGGACGGCCCTGGCTAAGGTTTGGAGTACGTGGCAGCTGCCGTCCGAGGAGCTGCCGGAGCAGGCAAAGAGCCTTGACCATCCCCTGCACCTGCTCTGGGACGTGGACCAACGCATGGGCGCGGGACTCGGCTTCAAAGCAGCTTGGGAGGCGGCGAGCGCAGGCGCGCCGAATGCCGAGCCATCCCTCGATTACGAGCGGCGATGGAACCTCGCCAGCGCCACGGAAATGGACGAGTGGTATTCCTCGGGGAATGGGCTCCCCGGGGGAATCTCTTCCGCGGGTCAATTCGCGGTCGCTCCGGCGGGCGAGCAGGTCTTGAGTGGGATCTATCCGGCAGGGGTCTATACCCACCTTCTGTCCAGTCGGCACCGCGGGGTCCTGCAGTCCGCGCACTTCTCTCTCGAGGGAGAATACGAACTCTGGTTTCGGGTTCTGGGCGGAGGAGGGGCCAAGCTGCGTTATGCGGTGCAGAACTACCCGCGCTCAGGCACGGTATTCCCCATCACCGAAATCAAGAGCGACAGCTGGTCGTGGTTGCGCCTCGACCTGTCCTACTGGGATGGGGACCGCGTCCACCTTGAACTCTACACGGGCCAGGACGCTCCCATCGAGGTGAGCGGTAGCGACCGCTCGTGGTTTGGCGTGCGGGAAGTCCGGCTGCGCAAGAAAGGCGCGGGCAAGCCCGCCGATCCCGTGGTATCGGGGCAAGTCTTCGAGGAAGTCCCCCAGTCCAGAGTCGAGCTTGCCGGGCAAATCGCGCAACGCATCGACGAGGCTATCGAGAGCTGGAAGCGATCTGCGGCGACCGACTCGCAAGCTCTGTTGCTTGATGCTTGTCTGCGTGGGGGTCTGCTCGCCAATGACCTGGCCCAACTGCCGCAAGTTGCCAAGCTGGTCGGGGCGTATCGGGAGCTGGATGCCGCAGTGCCTCTGCCGACACGGGTCCCGGGCATCGTCGAGGCCGACGCTTCAGACCAGGCGCTCTATGTGCGTGGTGATCACCGAAACCCCGGGGCGATTATCCCACGTCGATTCCTCGAGGCGATTGACCCCGAGCCTTATGCGCCCGGTGCGGGAGGACGCCTGGAGCTGGCGGAGGATCTTCTGCGTGCGGACAATCCACTCACAGCGCGGGTGATCACCAATCGGATCTGGCACCATCTCTTTGGTCAGGGGCTCGTGACCACCCCGGACAACTTCGGGCGCTTGGGTACGAAGCCCTCCCATCCCGAGCTGTTGGACTACCTCTCGGGGCGCATGGTTGAGAAGGGTTGGTCCATCAAGGAGATGATTCGTTTGTTGCTCCTTTCCAAAACCTGGCGGATGAGTTCAGCAGCGTCTCCGACAGCCCTGGCCCTGGACCCAGAGAACAAGTGGCTCTCCCATGCGAATGTCCGACGGTTGGATGCCGAGGCGATCCGGGACTCGCTCTTCTCGGCGGCAGGGCGTTTGGACCAGCGCATGTTCGGCCCTGGCTTCGGTCCAAACTCCAGTACCCCTCGCCGCAGCGTCTACGCGGAGTCTCGCCGCAATAACTTGGATGCCTTCCTGCAGAGCTTCGATGCGCCCGTGCCGTTCGACACGCTGGGTTCGCGTCATGTGACCAACGTCCCGGCCCAGGCACTGACCATGTTGAACGATCCCCTCGTGGGAGATCTCGCCAAAAGTTGGGGCGCCCGTATGCGTTCCAGTGGCAAGGGTAAGCATGAGGGCGAGAGCTTTGCCCTCATGTTCGAGGCCGTCACTGGACGGGAGCCAGCAGCCGATGAGCTCGCGGCTCTTTGTGCCTACGCGGACGAGTGCCGTTCCGCCTTCCGGATAGACCGGGAGCGCCGCCGGGAGCTCGAGGCGGGGCTCGCAAGCAACCTGGCTGCGTTGGATTCCATCTTTGCCCCAGTGCATCGGCGTCTGCTGGAAGATCTTGAAGTGGGAGCGCCCACGGGTGAGTCCACCCCATTTGCGCGCTGGGACTTCCGCGAGGGACTGGAGGATACTGCTGGTAGCCTCCACGGTCAGCTCCATGGGACAGCGCGCTTGGAGGGTGGCGGATTACGCCTCGACGGTGGAGGCCACGTTTCGACCCCTGCTATTTCAACCACAGTCGGAGAGAAGACCCTAGAGGTCTGGCTGCAACTTTCGGATCTCAAGCAGCGCGGCGGCGGTGCGCTTACGGTGCAGGATCTTGGGGGAGATATCTTCGACTCGATCGTCTACGGCGAGCAGACAGCTGGCCAGTGGATAGCCGGCTCAAATGTGTTCCAACGCACTCAGAACTTTGGTGCCGAGGTGGAGGCCAGCACAGCTCCCGATGTCGTCCATCTCGCCATCGCCTACGATGCGGACGGCCTCATCCGGTGCTACCGCAATGGCGCCCCCTACGGGACTCCCTACAGGAAGGGGGGGCGAGCCACATTCAAGCCGGGAGAGAGTCAGGTTCTCTTCGGCCTGCGCCACGGCGCACCCTCCGGGAGCCGACTGCTGAAGGGCCTTCTCTTCGAGGCCCGACTCCATCTCAGGGCGCTGTCCGCGGAAGAGATAGCGGCCTCCGCCTCGGGGAGTGGCTTTGTGGGACGCAGTGAGGTACTCGCCGCATTGGATCCGGAGGATAGGGCCGCGGTCTTAGAAATTGAGGTGGCCATCGCGGGCGCTCGTCGTGGCATAGAAGAGTTGGGGCCACCCGTTCGCGAAGACGAGTCCTGGGCCCGTGTGGCCCACGCACTCTACAACCTGAAGGAGTTCCTCTACCTCAGGTAGAGGGGATGATGAGCGGATCCAATTTCTCACGACGCGAGCTCCTGCGGCAAACTTCCAACGGCTTTGGGCTCTTGGCCTTGAAGGGTCTGATGGCAGAGACCGGCTTCGCAGGCCAGGTGGATGACAGGCCCCTGGCCCACCACATTCCGCGGGCGAAACACGTGATATTTTGTTACATGTCTGGCGGCGTGTCCCAGGTCGATTCTTTCGACCCGAAGCCAGAACTGGAGCGGTTTCATGGCAAGCCTATGCCTGTCAAGGTCGAACGCACCCAGTTCAATCAAAACGGCAACGTGATGGCTTCGCCCTTCACATTCCGCCGCTACGGGCAAAGCGGGCTCCCGATCAGTTCCATGTTCCCCGAGATCGGGAGCGTGGCCGATGAACTCGCGGTGGTGCGATCGATGACGAGTTCCGTCAACGAGCACGCACAAGGCAACTACCTCATGCACACGGGCTTCCCGTTCATGGGGCACCCAAGCGCTGGCGCATGGATGAACTATGGGCTGGGTAGTGAGAACGAGAACCTGCCGGGTTTTGTCGTGCTGCAGTCTGGTGGCGCGGTCACTCCCCATGGGGGAGTGGGTCTGTTCAGCAACGGCTTCCTACCGGCCCACCATCAGGCTTCGATCGTTCGGGCGGACCGAATTCCCGCGGTGCGCAATATCGCGCCCGCGCTCGAGGATGGCGAGCAGTTGCGTCATTTGGACCTAATTGGACGTCTCGACCGCCGCTTTGCCCGGGGCACGGCGGATCCACAGCTTGATGCGGCCATTCGCAACTACGAAACGGCCTACCGCATGCAGGCTGCGGTGCCGGAGGCCTGTGACGTGTCGGGGGAGAGCGCGGCGACGCGTAAGCTCTATGGGTTGGATGACGCGGAGCCGACGAAGGCCGCCTATGCACGCCAGTGTCTTCTGGCTCGCCGTCTAGTGGAGCGCGGTGTGCGCTTCATCGAACTGAGCTGTATCACGAAGAACATCGGCGCCGGTGGAGCGCCCAACCCCTGGGATCAGCACGGAGCGCTCAAGGCTGGGCACAGCGCAATGGCCTACCAAGTGGACCAACCGATCGCGGGACTCATCAAGGACCTGCGCTCCAGGGGCCTGCTTGAGCAGACCTTGATCGTCTGGGCCGGAGAATTCGGTCGCACGCCTTTCTCTCAGGGCTCGGACGGACGGGATCACAACCCCTATGGCTTCAGCGTCTTCCTTGCTGGCGGCGGGGTTCGTGGGGGAACGGTCTATGGCCAGACGGATGAGTTCGGCTACCACGTGGTGGAAGACCGTTGCGACGTCTACGACCTGTGGGCCACGGTCCTTCACCAACTGGGGCTCGATCACAAGCGCCTCACCTACCGATACGCTGGCCGAGACGTGCGCTTGACGGATGTTCACGGCAATGTGCTAAGAAAGATTCTGGCCTGATGGTGAAGCCGCCCACGTCCAAGAGTCCCGAAGTCTTCCTCGTCAGGGCTTGAATCAGTAGGTCACGAAGTTGCGATTTCCGGCATCGCCTTCTTGCAGCTAGTGAACTCTCCGCCAAAGGCAAAAGAAAAACAGGGCACAGCCGTCTTTTGCCGTTCTGCGCCTAGACCCGCACTTCGGCCTCAACCACGGGCACCTCGGCCCAGGCGGCGAGGACGGGATCGACCTCTTCAGAGATGAACTCATCCACCTGCTCGGAGGCGCGGCCTATGAAGCGTGAGCCGTCCAGTAGTTCATCCAAGCGACCGGCAACGCCTACGAAGGCAGGATCTTGGCTGATGCGTTCGCGCAGGTCGGATTCGCCTCCGGCCTTGATTTCAGCAGCGGCTGCGTGGGAGTGGACGCGAATCCGCTCGTGGAGATCCTGTCGATCGCCGCCGGCGCGGACGGCTTCCATCATCAGGGACTCGGTGGCCAAGAAGGGCAGTTCAGCATCCAGGTTGCGCTTGATCACGGCGGGATAAACCACGAGCCCGGAGGAGACGTTCACGTAGAGATTCAAGATCGCATCCGTGGCCAGGAAGGACTCGGCCAGTGCCAAGCGGCGGTTGGCTGAATCGTCGAGGGTGCGTTCCAGCCACTGGTTGGCAGCGGTGTGAGCCATGTTCCCAAGGGCTTCCATCACGAACCGCGAGAGGGCGCAAATCCGCTCAGAACGCATGGGGTTGCGTTTCCAAGGCATGGCGGAGGACCCAACCTGTTTCGTGCCAAAGGGCTCTTCGATTTCTCGGCGGTTGGCCAGGAGGCGAATGTCCGTGGCAAACTTGTGGGCCGATTGGGCGATGGACGAAAGCACCTGGGACACGCGGAAGTCCAGTTTCCGCGGATAAGTTTGACCGGTGACGCCAAAGGTGCTTGCAAACCCCATGCGCTTGGTGACCTTGCGGTCGAGCTCGCGCACCTTGTCGTGATCCCCATTGAACAGATCGAGGAAGGAAGCCTGGGTTCCAGTTGTGCCCTTGACCCCGCGGAAGCGTATCGCTTTTTCAGCGTGTTCCAGGTCCTCTATATCTTGCAAAATATCTTGCAACCAAAGGCAGGCGCGCTTGCCCACGGTGGTGGCTTGGGCCGGTTGGAAATGGGTGAAGCCCAGGGTGGGCAGAGCCTTCTGTTCCCTGGCGAATGTCTTGAGGTTCTCAACCACGGCCAGCAGTTGGCCGCGGATCAGGCGCAAGCCATCACGCATGACGATCAGGTCCGTGTTGTCCCCCACATAGCAAGAAGTCGCGCCCAGGTGCAGAATCGGGCGGGCCTTGGGGCACGAGTCTCCCCAAGCATGCACATGCGCCATCACGTCGTGGCGCAAATCTCGCTCGTAGCGAGCGGCCAGATCAAGATCAAGAGGCTCAAAGTGATCGCGCATCTCCTGTAATTGCTCATCACTAATCGGCAAGCCGAGTTCCTGCTCGGACTCTGCGAGGGCGATCCACAACTTGCGCCAGGTGAGGAATTTCCGCTCATCTGAGAAGACATATTGCATGGCCGCGCTGGCGTAGCGGGTCGAGAGAGGGCTCGTGTAGGACTGGGGATTGCTCATGAACGGCGGCTAGTCTACTTCGATCGGCTAGGCGGTGGCCGGGACAAAAAAACAACGCCGCGCCCGGGGACGGCAGAGTTCACCCGCCCCTGCGCCCCAGAGGGATGGCGCCGGGCCTAACTCGACCTCTCTATTGCCCCGGCTTTTTGCAATTTCATCGTCGAGGGCCCTGGGCTCCCGAGGAGAGGGGCGCCGGACCCTCTCTCGCCTTGGCACCCTTGCGATCTCGATAGCCGGGAACTCTGTCACGGGCTCAGCACCCTAAAGCCGGTCACGTATCCAGAACCGTTGCCGCCAGGCCAGCGGCCCAACTGAGGATCAGGCCGATCCAGAGCAAGCGCCGCAAATGAATGGCATGGGCCACAGTGTCTTCCGCACTCTGCTTACCCAGGTGGAAGATCACGGCAAGGGTCGCGCTAGCCCCCACCAGGTCGGTCAAGAGATCCAAGCCCGAGGCTGACCGATCCGGCACCCAAGACTGATGCAGCTCGTCTAGAAATCCATAGGCCATCACAAGACTCAAGATCCAAAAGACCCGTCCCCGGCTCAAGGCAGGCCAACCCTCTCGGCGGGGCAAGCACGCGACGCACAGGAGGGCCAAGATCCCGTAGAGAAAAGCGTGCCCCGTGTTATAGGTCCAGGATTCGAAGAACGCCTCGCTCTCTCGGACTCGCGACCCCGGTTGAGAAGAAAGCCACCAGAGGCCAGCGCCCCAAAGCGGAGGCAGCATCAAACGCAAGAAGCCAGGCAAGGCCATCAGGCGCGTGCCAATTCCACTCAGCATCTCGCTGGATAGAACGGCTCCTGACCGGTGCGGTTGGTGGGGACTGGATTCCTGAGGACTCATGGGGTGGGAGCATCGGGTGAGGATCCCAGGTGTACGCTGACCCTCAGGCCGTTTCCCCTTGAACTGGCGCTAGCGGTGACTGAATCGGCGAACCCTCGCAGCAGCAGAAGTCCTCGCCCGCGGGGATCTTCGAGGTCGGGCATTTCCGCATCCTCGCCCAACAGTTTGGTCAGCGCCTCGGGTGAAAGGTCACTCTCGTCTTCCACGTGCACCTCCCAGCAAGACTCGCCGTGTACTTTCATTTCTAAGTGAACGCGCACGTCCCCTTCAAGCTCCGACTGGTCCAAGGCGGCCTGCCCCCCACCGTGATCCACCGCATTGTCGAGCAACTCGCCCACGACAAATACCAAGCGATCGAGCCCCTCCCCCGCCAAGCCGCGGGTGGCGGCATATTCGTGAGCCACCCTGCGGGCCATGCGGCCAGCGGCGTGGGTGGCGGGCAGGTCCAAATTGAGGCCTTCGGGATCGGAGGGTTGACCGTTCAAGGTGCGCACTCCAACAAGAGGGACAAGTCCAGGGCCGGAGCTGAATGGGTCAAGGCCCCCACCGAAAGGCGGTCAACTCCACTGGCAGCAAAGGCCGCGGCGGTCTGAAGAGTGATGCCACCAGAGGCCTCTAGTTCCACTCGGCGGCCCGCTTCCCCTGCAAAGGTGCGCAGTCTCTGGCAGACAGAGCCCAAGTCTGCGGGTTCGAAGTTGTCAAGCAAGACCACATCCGCGCCACCTTCGATGGCCGCGAGCGCTTCGTCCTCGGTTTCGGCCTCACAGGTGATCCGGGTTTCGGCGCCCACAGTAGAACGCAGGTCCACCAGAGCTTGGGCCAAGGGCTTGCCCGCGAGAGCAACGTGATTCTCTTTGATCATGGCTTCGTCAAACAGGCCGAAGCGATGGTTTTCCCCACCGCCACAGCGCACCGCGTACTTCTCCAGCAAACGCAACCCAGGCGTGGTCTTGCGCGTGTCCAAGATACGCGTCCCGGGGAAAGCCTCGACGGCTCGCACGAATTCACGGGTCATGGTGGCCGTACCACTCATGCGCTGGAGAAAATTCAAGGCCGTGCGCTCAGCTTCCAAGAGAGCACGCGCCGAACCCTCAAGCCGTGCAATTTCATCTCCCGCGAACAGTTCGTCCCCGTCGTTCTTGTTCCACTCGATCTCAAGAGCGGAATCTCGCAAGCGAAAGGCACTGGCGAACACGTCCTGCCCAGCCAGCACCCCTTCCTCTTTGGCGACCAAGCGTGCGATCCCACGGGCATCGGCCGCCACCACGCCCAAGCTAGTCAGGTCCCCCTGGCCCAGGTCTTCCGCAAGTGCCGCTCTCACCAAGTCGCTCACCGCGCCGGAGGGCAAAGCATCAGGGAGACCGCGCCGGGGAGCGGGCAGCAGGGAGGGAGGTAGGTTCGGCATTGGATGGGATCCCGGAGGTCGTCGGAGCAAGAGGCCCGGGACTGCGCCAGTGTAAGAGGCGAACAAGCCTGGGATAACCCGCAAGCAGTGCCCCGGCGGAAACCGGACCAATACCCGGCAGGGATTCGAGTTCTCCCTGAGCCCTGGGCGAGTGGGGATCGAGCCCCTCCCAAAGGGCCTCTGCCACCTGTTCCGCCCGCCAAACCCCAAGGTGAACCAGGCTCCGGAGACTGCCTACCCCCGGGGGTCCCAGGGGTGGCTGCCCGCCCCCAGGGCCCCCTGGCAGGGCTATAGGTAGGGGCGGCTCGGGAATCGGCACAAACCCTGGCCAGAGGGAGGTCGCCGCGGACCAGCCCAACAGAAACAGGGCCAGAGCCAGCAGATCCGGACCCCGTGGATGATGGTCTTGTTGCACAGGACAAGAACGTTGCCGAGGTGCCGCGGGTGTCAGTTCTCTTCAGTCAGAAAACTC
>CALEMP010000061.1 GCA_937910685.1 uncultured bacterium | reverse complement strand
GGGGCTGGGCCACCGGGCCTTCGGGGCCGTGGGCGATGACCGTGGCGCCGATGCCCTCGTGCTGGCCGCTGGTTGCCGCGAGGCGTACCTTGATGAATTGGCCCCCGAGGTTGTTGCGGTAGAGGTGATGCCGTTCGCGCTGGATCTCGTGCACGAACAGGTCGAGATCCCCATCGTCGTCCAGGTCAGCGCAGATTACGCCGCGGCCATCGCCAGGAGAATCGCAGCCCGACAGGTCGGACAGGTCCGCAAAGGTGCCGTCTCCGCGATTGAGGAACAGCTTGTCCCGTTCGTTGCCGCTGAAGCTGCGTCCTTCCGCAAAGATTTGGCTGTTGTGCCGGTCCAAGAAGCCTTGGTTGCCGACGGATTGAAGTTGGAACTCTCCCTCCTCAGGAGTGTCACACACGGTCGACGCCACCACGTGGCGCCAGTAGGTGCTTCAGGTGTCCCAGGCCAGGTTGCCAGTGACAAAGCCATTGGTACAGAACACATCAAGGCGTCCATCGAGGTTCAGGTCCACAAGGTTTGCGGACCAGGCCCAGTTGGCTCCCACCCCGCCGGCCTTTTTAGGGCTACGCTTGAGGGTACCGTCGGCTTGTTGAAAGAAGATGGAGTTGCCCGCGGCTAGCTTGCGTAGAACCTGCAGGATTTCCGGGTCAATGGAATCCTCTAGGCGATCCAGAATTCGGTTGCCTGCAGTAGAGGACATGTTGGACACATAAAGGTCCAGTAGTCCGTCCTGGTTCAAGTCCCCGAAGGATGCGCCCATGCCGTTGCCCCGATCGGTTACGCCTCGGGCATCGGACTGCTGTTCGAAGGATCCATCGCCGGCGTTGATCCAGAACTGGTTGTCACCATAGTCATTGGCCACATAGAGGTCAGGATCACCGTCCAAGTCAATGTCTGCGGCAGCCGAGGCATAGGACCATTGACTACCCGCCATGCCGAGTTCCTCGGCCATGTCCTCGAAGCCTCGGCCTTCACCCAGGTTGCGCAAGAGCGCATTGGGGTAGCCATTCGTTGCTTGAAGCCAGGAGTCGTTGTGTTCCCGTTCGACCATGCCGTAGCAGGACAGGAAGATGTCGAGCCATCCGTCTCCGTCGTAATCGAGCACCGTGGGGGAGTAGGCCACGAACGGGTTGTTCAGCCCCGCAAGGCCGCTGGCAAGGGTGTAGTTGCCTGAACCGTCGTTTGTGTAGAGCGCACAGTGATGACCCCCTTGTTCGTCACCGATGTCCCAGCCCACTTGGGCCACGAACAGATCCTGATCTCCGTCATTGTCAAAATCTAAGAATACTGCGCCCGTGCCATCGTCGGGCTGGTCGACTCCACGTTCGACGGCTTGCTCACCATAGGTTCCATCGGGCAGCGCGATGTAGAGGTAGTTCCGATCATCGCTGGGAACAAATAAATCCCAGTCCCCATCACCGTCCACGTCGCCCGCCGCGGCCCCATTGAAGTGGAACGACCGGTTTTGATCAGATCCGAAGCGTGCAAAGGTGTGACCCACCCCGGCAGCGCTGGTGACCTCCACGAAGGGGGCCTGGGTCAGGGTTTTGATGTTGTAGGAGGTTAACTCCAAGCGGTCGATGACCCAGTCGCCCACGCGCTTGACCCGCGCCCAGCCCCATGCGGAAAAGGACTGCATGGTGCCATCGGGGAGGATGCCCGTGGCATGGATGTAGAGTTTGATGCGGCCCATGGGGCGGCCCCCTTGCTGGAACTCGGCGCCTTTGACTTTCCAGATCACGCTGCTCACTTCGCCCCACTTGCCAAACGTCTCTTCCCAGGAGGCAAGCAATCCGGCCTTGTCGACGATGGGAGCGCCGTTCACGTCGAAATCTTGGGAGACCACCCCGGCCAATTGGGTGGTCTCAGCGGAGACCGGCAATTGAGCGAAACCCATGCCCTTGAAATCATCCGCGAGCCAGTCGAGGGCGGCTACGAAGTCTTGCTTGACCAACTCAGCAGAGAAGGTGAGCAAGCGATCGGCCACCTCTTCCGTACGGTCCTCCACCAATTCCAAATTGGTCATGGGGTTGGACGGGGGAGCGATGGGCGTGAAACCTTGATCAGCCTGGGCTTCAGGAGTGGACGGTTGCGGTGCGTCGGAGCCGCCACAACTGAAGAACAGGAGGGCAGATGCACTGAGCAAGAGGATTCGGTGGGGGTGTCGCATGCTGGGGCGGATCTGGCTGGACAGGATTGGGCTGGACCGGATTGGGCTGGGCCTAATTGGGCTGGGTCCAATGGGGTTGGCCAGAACAGGGAGAAGCGTAGGGTTCCCATCGGCTAAAACGGGCCCAAAGAGCGGCTCCGAGGCCAATAAATCCTCCGCCCCAGGGAGTACGGGCGATTCACGCCTCTAGCGAGACCTATTTTTACTCGGGATCGTAGGCAAGGGATGGTGCCAGCCAGCGCTCGATCTCTGGCAGGGGGCGTCCCATCCGGACCGCGTAGTCCGCGACTTGCCCCCGGGTGATGCGTCCAATGCCGAAGTAGCGCGCCTCGGGGTGGGGCAGGTAGATGCCGCTAACCGAGGCAGCGGGGAACATGGCGAGGCTTTCGGTGAGGGTGATGCCGATCCCTGGGGCGTCGAGCAAATCGAACAGGGGGGTCTTGGGCAAATGGTCCGGGCAGGCGGGATAGCCAAAGGCTGGCCGAATCCCACGGTAGTTTTCCTGGATCAGCTGTGTGTTGGAGGTCCCACTGGCATCCCCGTGTCCGAAGATCTTTCGGGCCTCCTGGTGCAAGCGTTCGGCGAAAGACTCCACCAAACGATCTGCGAGAGCCTTGCAGAGGATTGCTGAATAGTCATCATGCTCGGCCTCGTATTTCGCCACGAGCTCTGCCACCCCATGCCCACAGGAAACGGCGAAGGCGCCGACATAGTCCTCTAGGTTTGCCTCACGGGGAGCAACGAAATCCGCCAGGGACCGGTTCGGTCGATCATCAGGATGAATGGTCTGTTGGCGCAGCATGGGGAAGCGCGCAACTTCTTTGGAAGGGTCTTTGTCATCGAAGAGCACGATGTCATCCCCTTCGCTGTGGGCCGGCCAGAAGCCGTAGACACCGCGAGGCTCGAAGAGGTTGCCCGCGATGATGTGTTCCAGCATCTCTTGGCCGTTGGCGAAAAGCTCGCGGGCCGCGGCCCCTTGCCTGGGGTCTTCCAGGATGCCGGGGTACTTGCCCTTGAGTTCCCATGCGCTGAAGAAGAACGTCCAGTCAATCGTCTTGGTCAGCTCTTGAAGGTCGATGCCCTCCACGATCCTGCGACCGGTGAATGTCGGTTTTGGGGGTGTGTGGGTTTTCCAATCGATGGGTGTTTGATTTGCGCGGGCTTTCGTCAGGCTGTGCAAGGGTTTTTGATGGCGCGTTGCGAAGCTTCGCCGCAATTTTTCTTGAGCCGCTAGGTTCTCTTGCTGCAAGCTTTCGCGACGTTCCTCGTTCAGCAGATTGCTGACCACGCCCACCGCCCGGGAGGCGTCATGCACGTGGACCACGGGTTGTGAGAAGTGAGGTGCGACCTTGACCGCCGTGTGTTGCGGGCTGGTTGTGGCCCCGCCGATCAACAGGGGGACTTGGAAGCCTTCCCTTTCCATTTCTTTGGCCACGTGGACCATCTCGTCCAAGGAGGGGGTGATCAACCCGGAAAGCCCAATCATGTCAGCGCCTTGTTCGACTGCGGTGCGCAGGATTTTCGCCGCTGGCACCATGACGCCGAGGTCAATGACTTCGTAGTTGTTGCAGCCAAGGACCACGCCGACGATGTTCTTACCGATGTCGTGCACATCCCCCTTGACCGTGGCCATCACGATCTTGCCGCGGCTGGAGGCCACCCCTTGCTCCTGTTCCATATAGGGTTCGAGCCAGGCCACTGCCTTCTTCATGGCCCGGGCGCTCTTGACTACCTGGGGAAGGAACATTTTGCCGTCGCCAAACAGGTCGCCCACGATTCCCATGGCGGCCATCAAAGGCCCTTCGATCACGTCGAGGGGGCGGTCCATTTTCAGTCTTGCTTCTTCCGTGTCTGCCTCGATGTGTTCGACAACGCCGTGGACCAGGGCGTATTCCAGGCGCTTTTCGACGCTCGTCTCGCGCCAGGAAATATCAACCACACGTTTTGTGCCCGATCCCTTCACGGTCTCCGCAAAGTCCACCATGCGCTCGGTGGCATCCGGGCGACGGGCAAAGATGATGTCTTCCACGTGTTCCAGTAGATCCGGCGGGATGTCCTCGTAGACAACCAGTTGACCGGCATTGACAATACCCATATCCAATCCGGCGCGGATCGCATGGTAGAGAAACGATGAGTGGATCGCTTCGCGCACCACATTGTTACCGCGGAAGGAAAAGGAGATGTTGGATATCCCCCCAGAGATGCGCACGCCCGGGCAGGTTCGTTTGATCTCGCTGGTGGCATTGATGAAGTGGAGAGCGTAGCGGTCGTGTTCTTCGATGCCGGTGGCGATGGCCAGCACGTTGGGGTCGAAAATGATGTCTTCGGGAGGGAAGTCCACTTCTTCGGTCAGGATCTTATATGCCCTCTGGCAGATGTCGATCTTGCGTTGCGCCGTGTCGGCCTGGCCCTCTTCGTCAAAGGCCATGACCACGACGCCCGCTCCAAAACGCTTGATAACCAACGCTTTAGCCAGGAATTCGGCTTCTCCTTCCTTGAGGGAAATCGAGTTGACCACCCCTTTTCCTTGCATGCATTCTAGTCCAGCTTCCAGCACGCTCCACTTGGAGCTGTCCACCATGATCGGGATTCGGGCGATCTCGGGTTCCGTGGCGATGAGGTTGAGGAACGTGCGCATGCAGGACTCTGAATCCAAGAGGCCTTCGTCCATATTCACATCAAGCACATTTGCGCCACCCCGTACTTGGTCTAGGGCGACGGATAGGGCGGCCTCAAAGTCATCCTCTTTGATCAGGCGCCGGAAGCGCGCGGAGCCCATGACATTGGTGCGCTCGCCCACCATGGTGAAGTTGCTTTCGGGTGTTAGGTGTAGGGCTTCCAATCCCGTGAACACCGTGGTCGATGAATCGGCCTTATGGTCGGGCCTGACCCGTGGTTCGACCCCTTGGACGCCCTTGGCGATGGCGGCGATGTGGTCTGGTGTGGTACCGCAGCAACCCCCGACAAGGTTGACGATGCCACTGGTTGCGAACTCGCCGATCAAGCGGCCCGTGTCATGGGGCTTCTCGTCGTATTCGCCGAAGGCGTTCGGCAATCCCGCGTTGGGGTAGCTCGTAATCCAGGTGGGGGCGATACTGGCGAGCTCCTGCACATAGGGACGCATGTCGGTTGCCCCAAGGGAACAGTTGACACCGATGGAAAAGGGCTGCACGTGCTTGAGCGAATGCCAAAAGGATTCGACCGTTTGACCGGAGAGGGTTCTACCCGAGGCGTCGGTGATGGCAACCGACAGCATCACCGGAATGCGGAAGCCCAAGTCACTGAACATCTCTTCAGTTGCGACCAGTGCGGCTTTTGCATTGAGCGAATCGAAAACCGTTTCCACCAGGAATATGTCGGCGCCTCCTTCGAAGAGACCCTCTAATTGTTCGCGATAGGCACCCTTGAGTTGGTCAAAAGTGATCGAGCGAAAGGCCGGTTCGCTGACCTTTTCCGATAGGGATAGGGTTTTGCTCGTGGGACCCACGGCTCCCGCTACAAAGCGCGGCAGATTAGGGGTCTTGGCATTCCACTTGTCCACTGCCGCCCGGGCAACCTGGGCGCCAGCGATGTTCAGCTCGCGGACGAACTCGGCGGTGCCATAGTCCGCCTGAGCCACGCTGGTGGCTCCGAAGGTGTTGGTGCCAATGATCTCCGCCCCACTTGCGAGGAAACGCTCGTGGATGTCTTGGATGGTCTTTGGGAGGGTCAAATTGAGCAACTCGTTGTTGCCTTGCAGGTTGCCCTCAAGGTTTCCAAAACGATCGCCGCGAAAGTCCTTCTCGGTTAGAGCATAGGATTGGATCATCGTTCCCATGGCTCCGTCCATGACCATCACCCTTTGCTTGAGGGCTTCATCGAGGCACGCGCGGATCTGGTCGGCTTTACTGGAGGGAGAACTGCTCATGTGTCTTTAGGCAGGCGCTAGGGCGGATGCCACTAGGGTCATGAAGTGGGGAGGCTGCGGGTCTCGGGCGGCCCGCTCAAGCAGCAGGCTCTCAAAGCCGGCGGCACCGATCATGTTGGTGAGTTCGATTTCCGTGAAACCCTGGTGAACATGCTGAAGTTGTTCTTTGACCCAGATTTCGTTGTGGGCCAAGAGCTCGATCACAAGCAAGCGGCCTCCCGGTTTCACGATGCGTCGAGCTTCGGCGAGGGCTCGCTCGGGTCGTTGGGCGTGGTGTAGGGCTTGCGAGAGAACCACCACATCGAATTGTTTTTCGGGCAAGGGCAAGTCTTCGATGTCGCCCTTGACGTATTCGATGTTGTGCAGGTCGCGCTTGGTTGCGCGCAATTCCAATTGACTCAACATCTCGCCGGAAAGATCCACCGCAGTGACTTTTTCGGCGACCTGGGCCAGCATGAGCGTTAGGAGTCCATCGCCGATTCCAAGGTCCGCATAGCTGCCCCTTGGGGCGAGTCGCAGGATTGCGCGGCTCAAACCTTCCCAGGTGCGTCCGGGTAAAACCTGTTCTCCGAAGGCGGCTGCGACCCGGTCGAAATAGGAGCGGGACTCTTCTCGCCTTCGGGCAAGAATGGCTTTGAGACCCTCTTGGTCCCGTTGGAAATCTTCCGAGTCCCGGTGGGGGGCGAGCACTCCGTCCAAGAGTTCGCTCGATCGTCCGTTGGTCAATTGATAGAAGCTTCGCCGGCCGGACCGACGGTCCTGGACGAGGCCTGCCTCTCGCAGCTGGGTCAACTGGGTCGACACCCGGCTTTGGCCCATGTTGAGTGCCTCTTGGAGTTCGGACACGGAGAGTTCTCCCTGCTCCAGCAGGGCCAGCATGCGCAGCCTGGTTTCATCCGCCAGGGCGCGCAGGGTGCGGGTGGTCTCTTCGATGGGGATCAACATATCGTTGAATCAGGATACCTTGATCGGACGCAGGGAGGGCCCCCCTGGAGCGAAATTTCTTGGACTTACTGATTCTGGCCCCGGATGACTCTGGCGTACCGCGGAATGGACCTAAGGCCCTGGGGCGCTACACTTGCACCAATGACTCCCCGCCGAGCCCACCTGGCCCTAGGCCTTTTTGTTTTGGTCGCCATGCTCAGCCTGACCTGGCCCCTCTCCGTTTGGTTCGCTGAGCCATTGCCCCTGGTCCTGGGTCTGCCCCGGGGCTTGTTCACCATTTGTTGCTGGGCGGCGGCGACCTTTGTGGCCCTGCTGGCTTACGACCGGGTTCTCTCGAAGGACCGGGAGCAAGAGGACGCTTGATGAGTGCTGACATCCAAATCATGGGAGTGGTTGGGCTCTACTTGGCCCTTTCCCTTTTCGTGGGATTGCGAGCGGGCAAGGGAGTTTCCGATTCCGCCACGGGGTTCGTGGTAGGGGACCGGGCCATGGGCGGAGTCCTGATGTACTTTGTCACGGGCGCGACGATCTTCAGTGCCTTTGCTTTCTTGGGGGCGCCTGGTTGGGCTTGGTCGCGAGGGGCGGCGGCGTTCCACATCTTGGCGTTCGGTATCCTGGGGTTCATCCCCTTCTATTTTATTGGCCCTGCGGCTTCGCGCCTGGGGCGCAAGCACGGGTTTGTGACCCAGGCCGAATTGGTGGCGGCGCGGCTTGGGAGTCGCCCCTTGGCCCTGGTCATGGCGTTGGTCAGTTTGCTGGCGTTCATCCCGTACCTCGCCCTGCAGATGCGCGGCTCAGGTCATGTGTTAGAGGTATTGACCCGCGGTGCGATTCCCATGCAGTGGGGAGCAGCTTTGGTTTATGGCGTGGTTCTGCTGTATGTGTGGCGCAGTGGCGTCATGGGTGTGGGCTGGACGAACACTCTGCAAGGGCTGTTCATGATGGTCTTGGCTTGGACCCTTGGCTTGTATCTGCCCTATGCCCTGCACGGTGGAGTGGGCCCCATGTTCGCCAAGATTGCCGAGCGAGACCCGGGTTTCTTGACCCTGCCGGGACGTACGCCTGATGGGGGCGATTGGAGTTGGTCTTCCTATGGCAGCAGCGTGTTTGTCATGGCGGTGGGCTTTTCCTTTTGGCCGCACCTGTTTCAAAAAGCCCTTGCTGCGAAGTCCGAGCGGGTATTGCGGCGCACGGTTGTGCTCTATCCCACGTTCCAATTTTTCCTTTTGCCGATTCTGTTCATCGGCTTTGCTGGGGTGGGATTCGATCCGCCCCCCGAGCAAGCAGATCAAATTTTGCCGCACCTTCTGCTGCACATGGACTTACCGGCCCTCGTGGTGGGCCTGTTTTGCGCGGGCGCCTTGGCCGCATCCATGTCCAGCGGCGACGCGATCCTGCACAGTGCGGCTTCGATTGTGGTGCGCGACGGGTGGATCGTGGGCTTTGGTCGTTCGCTCTCGCCCCATGCGGAACGGCGGGCTGTGCGCTTGATGCTCTTGCCCCTGTTGCTCGTGTCCTATCTGGTGGCGGCGGTGTTTCCCGTCGATATCGTGGGGCTCTTGAGCTACGCCTATGGGCCCGTGGGCCAATTGGCGCCCCCGGTTTTGGCCGCGTTGTTCTGGTCCAAAGCCACCGGCCGAGGCGCCCTGGTGGGGTTAGTTGTGGGCTCGATGGTCACCATCTGGTTCTCGCGCTTCCCCATCTGGCCTGTGCACGCGGGCTTGCTCGGTTTAGTAGCGAATGTGGTGCTGCTGGTCAGTATCTCCGTGCTTGCTCCCCATTGGGGCGAGCGATTCCCCCGTAAGCGCTGAGTCAGAGTCCGCACTCTGATCCCCGGGTGTTATGCTTGGGCCTGGGTTCGAAGATCGGGCCTTCGCCAGACAGGCCCGTCCCATCCGACCTTGTCCATTTGAACTTGCCCATGAACAAACCCCGCTTGCGAGTCATGTGCGTCAGTTCTGCGGGTGGACACTTGGTGCAACTCAAGTTGGTCCTGCCAGCATTCAATGCCTATGAGGTCGTGCTTGTCACCACGGGCAAGAATGACCCCGAGGGGGCCTTGGGGGCAAGCATGTACCGGATCCCCGAGGCCAGTCGTTGGAATCCAGCGCAAACCCTATTCTGTTCCTGCAAGCTGTTTTGGTTGACCTTTAGGTTGCGACCGAGCGTGGTGGTTAGCACAGGTGCAGCGCCGGGTTTCTTGGCGATTTGGATCGGACGTTTTCTAGGGGCGCGCACGGTCTGGTTGGATAGCGTGGCCAACGTGAAAAGTGTTTCCATGGCAGGAAAGTTAGCGCAGCCCCATTGCGACCTGTTCTTGACCCAGTGGCCTGATCTTGCCAATGACGAGGACAGTCACTGTTCAGGAGCCGTGTTGTGATTTTCGTTACCGTGGGCACTCAATTGCCTTTTGACCGACTGGTTCAAGCTATGGATGAGTGGGCTGCTGCCCACCCCGAGCAAGAGGTCATCGTGCAAACCGGTGGTGGGGAGTACCGACCCCAGCACATGCGCAGTGAATCGTTCATGGGCCCTGAGCGGTACAAGGAGTTGCTGGACAAATGTTCCCAGGTCGTGGCCCACGCCGGAACCGGCTCGATTCTCAGCGCTCAGGAATACGATCGACCGTTGCTGATCATGCCTCGGTCCCCTGAACTCAAGGAAGTGCGCAGCGATCACCAGCACTCCACCTGCCAAAAATATGCGGATCGCCCCAGGGTTCTGATTGCCTGGGAGACGGGTGATCTCGGCCCACAGCTCGATGACCTCTTGAGCATGCCCCCCGAAGGTGGCGTGAGCGAGGCGGATGGGTCAGAGGCCCAGGCCCTTAATGCTGCGATCGTCGGATTTGTCGAGGGTGCTAGGGGGCGAGTCGACGGCGCCCCCTCCCGGCGGGTGGTCTGCGCCTGTTCCACCGGGGGCCACCTTGTGGAGATGCTTCACATGCTGCCCTGCCTCAAGGGGCATGAACTGATCATTATGACTTCCGATGCAAGGGATTCCGTTTTCGTACCTGCCTATCGGCACTATGCGATTCGGGAGGCGAGCCGTTGGTCACGGTCTAAGGGGCTCTCGACTTTGCTGCAACTGATGTTCCTTATTCCGAGGTTGCGCCCCGACGTGGTGCTCAGCACGGGTGCGGCTCCTGGGTTCCTGGCGGCAATGGTGGGGAAGCTATCGGGTGCTCGCGTGATTTGGATTGACTCCCTTGCAAATGTGGATCGGATTTCCCTCGGGGGTCGGCTGGCGCGAATCTTCACGCACTTGTTCTTGGTTCAGTGGTCTGACCTAGCGGATGGAACCAAGGCGCGTTACGCCGGGAGGGTCCAGTGATTTTTGTCGTCACCGGAACTCAGTTTCCCTTCGACCGTCTTGCCCGGACTATTGACCAGTGGTGTGCAACGCATCCGGAGCAGGAGGTCCTCGGACAACTGGGGAAGCACAATTACCTCACCCGGCTAAGGGGCGCCCTGAGTCAATTTTCCAGGTCCCGGCCTGATAAGGATGGAATTGGCCAAGTCGTCAAGGGCACCTTTCAACCTAAGAACTTCGCGGCATCCGATTGGTATGACCCCAGCGACTTTCAGCGCATTTTCAAAGGGGCAACCCACATCATCGCCCATGCGGGCATGGGCTCGGTCTTGACCGCGCGCGGGTGCGGGATCCCAATCATGATCGTGCCGCGCTTGGTTGCCCTTCGGGAACACCGCAGCGACCATCAAGTTCACACCGCGAACGCTCTGCGCGGGCGTCCAGGAATCGTGGTCTGTGCGGACCTGGCGGACTTTGATCAGCGTATGGGGGAACTGTTAGCCATGGAGCGTGGGGCTGCGACGGAAAATGTCGCCGCTGATAGCCTCTTGGATGCCCTCAAAGGGTTCGTCGAATTGGGAGAAGTGCCCGACTAGGGCGCCGGTTCTGGCTTCCCGCGCTTGCCGCGTTCCGGGCCGGATCCAAGCATGACTGCGATCGGTCGCGTGGTGTCGTTGGAGGCCAGGATGATCTGCATGGCAGCGGTGAGGGGCACCGCCAGGAAGCCGCCCACGACCCCCCAAAGACCCGCCCAGACCACAACGGAGACGACTACCACGAGGGGCGATAGGTTGAGCTCCCGGCCCAGGATGCGTGGTTCGATGAACGACCCGAGGGTTAAGTTCACCGACATGTAGGTGACCACCACTGCAGCGGCTTTGAACACCGATTCTTCCACCGCCAAGGCGGTGATGAAGGGCAAAATCCCCGCTGCGATACTGCCGAAAGTGGGGATGTAGTTCAGGGCAAAGGTGATGATCCCAAACAGCAACGCGTAGGGAATATCAAGACTGACCAGCACCACATAACACAGGGATCCGGTCAGGAAACTGACCACGGTCTTGACCCCTAGATAGCGCTGGATTCCCCGGCCGATACGATCGAGGATTTCCTCGGCGTCCTTATGGTTGTCCTTTGCGATGTGCAGAATCTTGCGCCGGAAAATGGCGGCTTCGGCGAAGATGAAGACCATGTAGATCAGCACCAACACCAAGCTCTTGACGAAACCGTAGCCGGAAAGCGCGACGTTTTCCACGAGAGCATTGGGATCAAAATCATCCCAAACGCTGATGGCGTATTTGCGCATTTCGTCCGGGAGTTGCTCGGCGGATTCGATGCGCGCGCGGATGCCGACCTTGATGCCGGCCCAGCCGCCCGAATCGGACATGGCCTCCTGCTGGCGTTGGAAGATGTCGTGCATGACGCCTTCAGCTTCCGCTTGGTCATCCCCAGTTGAGCCTTCCTCGGCTGGGCCCGCTGTAGGCCCTTGTTCTTTGGTGGCGACTTCGTCTCCTTCGGGGGGGGCCGTTGCCTCGGAATTATCCACCGCAGATGCAGGGTTCTGTTCCAGAGACCTTTGAATCGGCACCTGTGCAGCGGCCTCACCGAGGAACTCGCGCACATTGGTTTGAAACAACAGGCCCAACTGCAACAGGATGAAGAACAGCCCCGAGATGATCATCAGGACTGTCACCGGCGGCGGAATACGCCGGCGGGCCATCCACGAAACGACCGGTTGCAGCATGCTTGCCAGCAACAACGCAATCACGAGGGGTTGAATGATGCTGGCGCCCACATGGAAGACCCAGCCAACCATGATGGCGGCGATGACCCCCAGAATCGGGGTGAGCTGGCGTTGAATTTGAGGAGGACCCATCTGCCCAATAGGGTAACGAGCAGAGCCGGGGGCTGCGACACATCTCCCGCCCGCTAGGGTTCTAGTTCCGCATTCCAGTAGCGATCCGAGATGAAATGCCGCCAGGTTTGACGCATTCGGCCCAAGGGGACCTCCATCACTGGGGTCCAGTTGGGCTCGGCCGCCGGGCGCAGCAATCTCATGTGCGCCTCGTGGGGCAGCTTGTTGGCCTTGCGCCTATTGCAGGGCACGCAGGCCAAAACGCAGTTGGTCCAGGTGGAGAGGCCACCGCGAGAACGGGGCAACACATGGTCGATGGTCAATTCGCTCGTGCCCGGATGCTTGCTGCAGTATTGGCAGCGGTTTTGGTCGCGGCGGAAAAGGTTCCGGCGCGAAAAGGTCGCATTGGGGCGCGGCATGCCGTTGAAGTGGGTCAAGACGATGACCTCTGGCACACGGATCTTGAGCGATACGGTGCGTACGCAGGGTTGGTCCGGTTCAACGGCCAAGTTGGACCAGGATTCGAAGGCGTGTACTAGGTAGGTCTCGGGCTCCACGACCCGGGCCGAACCGGTGAAGATCATTCCCAGGGCCTCACGCACCGAAGTCGTGGAGATGGCCGCCCAGGATTGATTGAGGACCAGGGTTTGGTCGTTCAGAATGCTGAGGTGGGCTTCCATTTGGGGGTTTCCATCCATGGAACTGGCGGCCAATGGTCCCCAGCACCTACCCACCTGTAGGAAACTTCACGCCGTATCACAAGGCACAGAGTTGGTCCTGTGCCGAACTAATGCCCCAAAGCCCCATTCACGGGCACTAGGGACTGGAGAACTTTCACGCTCACTACCGCCCGGAACTTTGCCGGATGGCTTCCAGCAGCTGCAGAACTCCCGGGTCTTGAGGATTCCTACGCAGGAGTTCCTGACCATGGGCCAGAGCTTCATCCCAACGACCGAGCGCCCGCAAGGAGTCGATCACCGCTGCGCGCAAATCTCCGTGGCCCGGATTTGCCACCAGGGCGTTCTCGAGGGCGAAGACCGCTTCATCGTGGCGGCTGAGTTTTTCCAAGCAAAGCCCATGCACTAAAGCCAAGCGCGGGTCAGAGGGATCCCAAGCAGCAGCCTTGGCAAGGTGCTCCAGCGCGTGTTCCGGATTGTCCGCACGGACCCAAGCAAGCCCCAGGGAGTGGTGCAAACTTGGGTTGTTGGGGTGCTGCTCCAAAGCCTGAATCAAAACCCCGCGACAATCCTCTTCACGACCCTGCATGCGCAGAATGTCCGCCAGGTTGACTTCTGCAGAGGCCAGGTTGGGGTCCATCTCAAGGGCGCGGCGGGTGGCTTCTTCGGCGGGCACGAGGCGTCCGAGATCCGCTTCCAAGACCCCTAAATTCAGCCAGGATCCCGGGCGCTCACCGTTCGCGAGCTCTGCATCCCGCACCTCTTGCAGGGCGAGTCCATGGGCCTTGTGCATGCTGGGGTCGATGCTGGTGAGGGACGCCGAAGCCAAGGCTCTTCCCGCAGCGACCCGTACTGCGCGCAGGTCATCTGCCAATAGATGGGCGATCAGGGGTCCGCGAGAGTCGGGAGGCATGGACTCGGTGGCCCTAGCTGCTGCGGCGCGGATCAGCGGCGAGGGATCATGGGCTGCTTGGATCAAGGTGCCCATGTGCGGAGGCTCAAGGCGCAAGCCCAACTCAAAGATCCCCGTGGCACGCATGATATCGCTCACGTTTGGGTCTTCGATCAAGCTGACCAGGGCCTCAAGAGCTCCCGGTGATCCCATGCGGACCATTGCCAGAACCGTGCCCGCATGGGGCCGCGGTTCTTGATCAGGGGCCCAGCCAGCGATCTGATCGGCGGCCCATTCGCTGCCTTGGTCATGGCACGAACTGCACGCATCGGGAGCCTGCAGAGCCTCGGCCAAGTCCGGCCTTGGAATGCGAAACGAGTGATCGCGACGGCCATCGACCACCATGTAGTCACGGGAAGCCATGTGGCAATCCACGCAGGAGGACCCGGGCCCATTGGCCTCGTGATGGTGGTGCGCTTGCGTGTCAAAAGTCGGTCCATCATGGCATTGGGTGCAAAGAGCATTGCCCTGTTCGACCAATTTCATGGAGTGCGGGTCATGGCAATCCCGACAGGAAACGCCCCCTGCGTGCATTCGACTTTGCACGAAGGAACCCCAGACGTAGACCTCGTCCAGGATTTGCCCGTCGTTGTGGTAGAGCCCGCTTAAGAGGAGGCTGGGCTCATAGCCGTCGAGAAAAGCAGCCCCGGGAGGGTGCCCATCAGTCAGGGGCCGTCGCCGGCTGTGGCACTTGGCGCAGGTGTCCAACTCGGCGTTAGCGACCCGAGCGGGGATCCGTACGGGGAGGCCGGTTTCGGCTTGGGTGACCCATTTCCCATTGTCCTTATCCCCTAAACCGTCGAGCAGAAAGAGCCCTGCGGGAGGTTCGCTGGAATTCTTACCCTCGGCCCATTCCACATGCAAGCTGCCCGGTCCATGGCAGGCCTCACAAGACACATCATCTTCCTTCCATGTTGTATGAAATTCCTGTTGGTCCGCATCCCATCCGCGCACCAGATCCGTCGAATGGCACTCGGCGCACATGGAGTTCCATGTTTGGTTGATGCCCTGCCAGTGCAACTCGTCCCCAGGAGGAATGTGCTCGCTGGGGTAGATGTGGTACCAGCGCTGTCCCCCCTCTTCCTTGGTCCGGGAATCCCAAGCGGTGGGAAGGGCCTGCATACGGCCGCCGGAAAATTCCACCAGGTACTGCTGCAGAGGGGTCACGCCAAAGACCTTGGCGACCTGATGGCTGATGATCTCTCCGCTTTCGTCGCTGTCCACCAGGAATGCATCGCCCTCCGTTCGGAAAGTCCAGGTCACTCCGTCGTGTTCGAGTTGCGATCCGTCAAACGCGCCCAACACGGTTTTGGAATCCACCGATTGCAAGGCCAGGTCGTGGTGCGACCCCGCATAGGCGGCGGCTTCCTCGGCGTGACACGTTGCACAGCGAGAACGGCCTACATAATCCGCGTGGTCTTCCCGCGGGAGCGTGTCGGAATAGGCCTCGGTCTGGGTGACGGCTTCGGTGGGCTCGGTTTTCTTCGAACAGGCCCAGAAGGCGAGGCAGCAGGCGATGGGGACAAGGAGAGAACGGCGCATGGGCCTCGGATTCTAACCGCGCAGAGCCCGCAATCAGGCGTTAACTCGCCGATAGCCGAGCAACCCGAGGGCGTGGAAGGCGAGCCCGGAGCAATCAGGCTTCTTCTTCCAAGCCGGCCCTCGCGAGCCTCGATCCCTAGGGAGAGATCATGAACAGCAACCAAGTTCCCAGAAGCCTTATGCAGGCCTAGATGGTCAAGGTGGGGTTGCCTCTCACCGCTGTTTTTTTCCAATGGCCAGCGCCGGTAAATAGCGACCATCGGGCAGTGCACGGGGCAGGCGGTGGTCGGGGGAGGTCAGCAACTTGACGATCCATGGGTCTTTGGCGCGCACCCCATCGGGTGTGGTGCACTGCCATTCTTGATGGACTTCTTCCGCTCGTCCCACCTGCCCGCCCAGGAGAGTGGTCAAGGCAAAGTAGCAATATTCGACAGCCATGCAGTCGTACTCACATGTTCGATCGTCGTAGTGATACCAGGCACCTTCCGGCGTTTCGTCGGGAATGTCCAGGAAGAACCCTCCGCGTGCCCGGTCCAAACACTCGCTCAAGGCCGTCCCCTTCCAGGGTCCGAAGGTCGCCGGCCAAGCCAATTCCCAGCCCTTTTGAACCAGGTGCAGGCACTCTTCGAGTGAGGCGTCGAAGTGACCACGGGGTGCGGTCTCATCCGCAGATAGGAATTGGCCGAAGTGATAGCCCGCACCCTGGGGTGCCTCAAACGGATGATGGCGCTCTAGCTCCCGTTCTGTGCGGGTCATGCCCATGAATGCATGGCGTACGGCTAGAGCTTGCACTACTTCGGGTGCATCGGGCAGTCCATCAGCATCGTCGTCGAGCCACTGGGCCAAGACCGCAGCTGCATGAATCAATTTGTCTTCGGGCACGGACTTGGTGCCGTAGACCCCGACGCCAAACACATCGATGTGTTGGGTAAAGGATTTGGCAAAGACCCCGTGTGTTTCTTCGGTGACCTTATCCGGTACAAGGTCTGGGCAGTTAACCCCGGGGAATGCGCGCAGTGGCCCGCGGACACCGCTGCTTTGTTTGCCCAACTCAGCCAAGCGTCGGGCAGCCCCGTCGACCGTGTGGATTTCTAGGTTGCTGCCCGGAAAGTTCACGAGCCCGGCGAGGGCGGTTGCCTCCAATTGCCTGGCCTCTTTGGATGCTTTGCCGACCACCAAGAGGACGGTCAACTTTGGTGCCTCGCCAGCGATCCAAAGGTGCGGCGGCGAGTCACCGTCCTGATGAACCATGGGGGGGCCGCTTGGGCTCTCAAGGGGAGGAGCGGCTAAAAGTCCCAACACGATTGAAATGAGCATCCTCCCAGTGGACACGATTGTCGGCACCAATGCCAGTTCGTCCCTCAACCGCCGGCGATGCGAGAGACCAGGCCGTAGACCCAGCGTGCGGTTCGGTGACGGGGGCTGGTGAAATACGATGACCGGTAACGGCCGAGTCGTTCGAGGGAATGGTCCACCACCATGTCTTCAAGCCCATCCCACAGGGGATAGCCCGCTTGTCCTCGGGCTAATTCCCGTAGGAGACGCAGGAAACCGACTCTCTTCATGGCCTCCTGGCGGGCGATCAAGGTGGCATCCGGGTGATCCCCGAGGGTTAAACTTCGCTCCCCATCATCCAGGATGACCTCGGTTTCCCCCAGCCGTAGGGCGGTGATAGCGCCTTCCCCGTCCAAGGAGATTTCCACGGCCAGGGCGCTTTCCCCAGCAGCGGGCTGGTCGCTGACCAGATTGTTTTCATAGCGCGCGAGGATCCGCCCTTGGGAGTAGTCGCGCGGGTCGACGATCTCGCAACTAAAGCCGTTCATGTAATCCAAGAGGCGCACGGATCCCGCTGGATTCTTGTGTCTGCGGGCACTCACTACTTCGCTGCCCTCGGCTAGGGCGCGGGCGGTGGCGACCCCGTGGTAGGCATAGGCCGAGTGCTCGAAGACGACCTCCTTGAGTTTCCCCAAGGGCTCACCTTGGGCGGCCAGGAGCAACTCCACCCAGGGCATGCGCGCGCAGTCTTCCGCCACGCTGACCTTGCGCCAGCAATCGAGTAATCCCGCGTGCCGAAAGTCCTTCAAGCGCACCACCGGCGTGTCGATGAAGAGGTCCGCTGCCGAAGGGTCGAGGGCCGCAAGCTGCCGCAAGACTCCGGGGATTTCGGTCTTGGGGACGCAAAGGTAGACCGTGGGGTTGGATGCGAGGTCGGCTGCTGTCAGGGATTCGAGGGCGCGTACCTTGACCGTGGTCCCTCCGATTTCCTCCGAGCGCTCCGTGCGAGCAAAGATTCCTCGTACCCGCACGTCTTCACCCGCCGCCGCAATTGCCGGAAGAGCGCAGCCCGTGACGCGCTTGCCTAGGCCAATGATGATGAGTTCAAGGGTCATAGTCTGTTCCCGTTGCTTTCGGCGAATTGCGCTTCAAGATGGCGCGCTAGTCTGATCGAGAGGGCGGCGATGGTGTAGGTCGGATTGGCGCAACCTGATGTGGGGAAAACCGAGGCACCCGCCGCATACACGTTGCCACTGCCGCGCACCAAGAGAGTCGGATCGGTGACGCTGCTGGCGGGGTCGCGGCCCATGCGCGTGGTCCCCATGTGATGGGACGCATCTTGGTTGATGGGCCAGGGGTCCGAATCGGTCAAGCCTCCTTCCAGAGTTCCCAAGTCCAGCTCTTGCACCTCGCGCTCGAGGGCGGAATAAACCGCCAGGATCGATTTGCGGTCTAAGGGGCTCACATTGTGGGAGACATGGGGGAGCCGTTGGCCATTGAGGTCTAGCTTGTCGCTCAGCACCACACGGTTTTCGGGGCGTGGCTCCATTTCCATGAATGCCCGGATGCGAGCGCCACGAATTGGCGCGGGCTTGCGGGTCAGGCGATAGACCAAGTAATGCAGCACACCCGGTAGATGCCGCAGCACAGTGAACAGGAGCGCGAGCCAGCCCCCGAACCCGCGCCGCGTGTTCTGGACCTCCGAGTCATCACCGGTTTCCGAATAGTCGCGCAGTTCGACCACTTCGTCCGCGCGGCTCTTGCGGAAGAGCCGCATGATTCCGTTGGCCTGCTTGACCAGGGTCACAAGGGCCTCGATGCCGGGGTTGTCTGTCCAGGGGAAGAGCGGCTCCAAGCGCACATAGCTGTTCATCAGTCCCTCGTCCGCTTGTCGCTTCGTTGGCAAGCGCAAACCCGCATAGCCCGCAAAGCCACCGTCGATGCAACCGAAGAAGTAGGGCGCCGAGCGGATCGGGTTGCGGAATCGGATTTCTCCCGCGTAGCTCTTGGGGTGATTCATGAAGCAACGGCCCACTTGATCGTGACCGTTGCCGAGGGCAACCCCATCAGGACCCGGCGATGCCAGCAGCAGGCGCGGGTTCTCGATGCCACCGCAAGCCAAGACGAACACTCGGGCTCGGATCTTGTGGGTGTTGCCCTTCCGATCCATGGCGCTCACGGATCCCACGCGTTGGAGGTCTTGGTCCCAATTGAGTTGGGTTACCGTTGCGTCCAAGAGGAGCGTCGTTTCCGTGGACTCCCACACCTGACGGCACTCCGTCCCAAAGTTCTGGGGTTCGACCGGGGCCAGGAAGACTTTTTCTTCGAGCTCACGCCAGCCAGGGTGAAAATCGCCCTTGCGCCGCAAACGGGCGAAACCCTCGGCTCCAAAATGGGCTGACCCTGGGAACCGATGGCGTTCGGCTGCCTGTTCCCATAACTCGGAGAGCTCTGCCGATGGGAGTGGCCAATCGATCCCTCCCAGGTGAGCCCGTGGGGCCAGGTCTGCGTCATCTAAGGGGCTGGAGAGGCCGGCCCAGGTGGTGGAGGCGCCGCCCAAGACCCGTTCCCGGGACCAGGGCTTGACCCAAAGGCCGCTGGACTCGGTTTCGCGCAGGGCATCCCCGCGGGGGGTGATCTTGTGGAGCCCGCTTTCGAGCACCGCGACCCTGAGGTTTGATCCAAGCAGTTCGCTGGCCAAAATGGCACCCGCCGGCCCACTGCCCACGATGCAGACGTGATATTCCTCACCTGGGAGTTGGGCTGTGCTGAGGTCGTGGATCATGGGGGCGGTCGAGGGTACCGCCCCCGCCCGCTCGGTTCACCTGTGGGCTTGGGCTTGGGTGTACAGAGTTTAGGGGCTAGTGTCAAGGACTATTTTAGATAATTTCTGCAAGTGCTGAAAGTTGCTGGGCAGCCCATAGGATACCCCTTGCAATATATACTAGACTCAAGGCGTATCCCCGCTCCTCCAAGAAAAACCCAACACTCCCCATGAAACACATCGCCTTC
>CALEMP010000060.1 GCA_937910685.1 uncultured bacterium | reverse complement strand
TCAGTGCTGGAGCCAATTCTGGCGCATGTCTTCCCAGGCCGCACCCAGGTCGAATCCTATTTGGCGGCGGAAGACCACCTCAGGGGATGATCCCGTGGCGCCGGCGCGCATCAGATCCAACACTAACTCTTCACCGTAGTTGTCCGCGAGGTAGACGATGAATCCCAGGGAAATGGCATAGGCCCGGCGGATGGCCGGTTCGTCCCCCAGGGTCGAGAAATTCGTGCCCAAACTCGTGAGGCTCGGCCAAGGGGCTCCACGGCAACTGAGCTTGGCTGCCTTGAGGCGCAGGGAACTCACCTGCCGCTCCTCTAAAAACTGGGCCAATCCTTCGTTCAACCAAGCAGCCGTGCTGCCGCCCCCGAGCCGCGCAACAAAGGCATGGGTGAGTTCATGGCGCAGCACCGAATCCAAACGGGAGTCAATGCCCCCCGTGCGAATCGGAACGCGAATCGTGCCATCAAATGCACCCCCGGCCCAGTGGCCGAGACCCGTCAAACGGGTGAAGGCTTCTGGGCTGTAGAGCACCACGCGCAGACGCTTGCCCTCCAGGGGAAAAGCCCCCAAGCGCTCGCCAAATTCCTGATAGGCCTTATCCAAACGATCCAATAAATCGGTCTCGGATGCGCGCAAGCCCTGCTGCTCTCCGTCATAGGAAAGCTCGAAGCGCCTGTTGCCACTGGAGAAAAACGAACCCTCGTGATCCGCCCGTGCGCGCCAGCGCTCGATGCGCGCAGCCACCGTCTCGCGCTCGTCCCCCTCCAATGCATCCAACACGTTCTCCACCAACTCCAGGGCGGCGACGCGCTCCTCAAGATCGGCGGAGTCGATCATCAAGCCCGCTTGACGCAAGCGGGCCAAGGCCAGGTTGCGCGCCAACACGGGATCATCAGGGTTCGCTTCCACGCAGCGCTGCAACAGTTCTATGGCTCGCAAAATCTCGCCCCGATCCAAGGCGTCCAGGGCCTGCTGATTCCAGTCTAAGATCTCGGCACGCAAATCAGCCGCTGCGGATCCTTCCGGTTCAGGAACGGCCGGGGCTGAGTTTGAGCCTGGGGTCAGCTCAGGGGGTTTGGGTCCAGGTGTCAGCACGGGCACAGTCCCCCTGGGCTCGACCCCCTTCAGCACCCGGCGTCCAAAAAAGAGCAAGCCCATACCCGTGGCGGCCACTAAAAGGATCGTCAAGAGAGTCCTCATGCCCCGTCCTTCTGCTCGCCGAATGAAACCCTCGCCTCAAGCAACTCCACAAACCGTGCATAGCTGCTGGAGTACCCGTGGCGCTTTTCAATATCGCGGATCTCCCCCAAGAACTTCTCGTGGCCCGCCTCGAGAGCTTCCGCGTAGCCCGCATGACAAAAGTATGTGCGACAGCCAAGGGGACGCCCTTCCCGGGCAGTGCACTTCCCTTCCACGTGGTAGGGACATCGCCCTGGTGCGGCAGGTACGGAAGTCTTTGGATTCTTCTCGACGCAGTAATCGGCTTCGAGGGAGCTGGCCATCAGCTCATGCCCCGCATCTTCAAAGTGGCAACACACACCCCGCGATAAACAAACCACGCGACTGGATTCCACCCATTTGGCCACGCGTCCATAGAGCTCTTGCAGCTCTTCAAAGGCCGCGGCCTTTTGCTCCGCGCTCGGGATGATGCGAATCCCGGGGCAGACTGCGCGGGCACGTTCGAGGTCGGCAGGATCATTCAAGATCCCCTTCCAATAGGGAAAAGTTCGGCAGTGCTCGGGCCGCGCTTCATAGACCGTGCATTGGTTCGACCCTTCCAGCAGGGTGCAAGCCCCGCTGACCGGCTGTTCGCGCAGGGAGAGAATCAGCTGGCCGTCCACGGGATCGGGCACGGTTCGCAGGTGGTGGGCACAAAAGGCCTCCTCGGTCATACCTGCCGATTGGGCAAGGGCTTGGATCTCGTCCTCTTGCACCCGCACGATGCCCCGGGTCACCGTGCCATCGCCCCCGCCAACCGTGCAGCAGCGTCCGGAACGCAAACAGGTCCATTCGAAGGCCGGGGAAGCCCCCGACTTGACCTTTTCTGACTCGGCAGTCATTAGGACGGCCTCTTGGGGGCCCGACGCCGCTTGGACGGTTTGGCAGAAGCATGAAAGTCGGCGCTTCGCTTCCCTTCCAATTGACCGCTCATGTCGGCGATCAACTCGACCCAGGTTTGATAGCGCACGTCTGCATCTTTGGCCATCATCTTTTCAATGAAGTACTGCAGGTGAGTGGAGAGACTCTTGCCTTTCAATTCCGGGGACGAAAGCTGCTCCATCACGTGCTTGCGCAATACATCATCGTCTTCGCCGTCGCCAAAGGGCAAGCGCCCCACGGTCAATTGAAACAGAGTTGCCCCCAGTGAATAAATATCCGAGCGCAGGTCCGCGACGCCCCCGCCCAGGGCTTGCTCGGGTGCCAAGAAAGCCTTGGTTCCGGCGGCCGTATCGCTGGGTCCAACTTCCCCCACGGGGGCGCAAAACCCCAGGTCGATCAGCTTGACGCGACCGCGCGGTGTGAGCATGATGTTGCCCGGCTTCACGTCTCGGTGCACCAGCCCCATGGAATTCATGTACTCGAGAGCTTCGGCCACCTGCAAGATCACCTCAAGGGCTTGCTCTTCAGGCAAGGGTGCATCAGCCGCGTCGAGAATCTCCTGCAGAGTCTGGCCCTCCACATGGTCGAGCACCGCAAAGATCGTCTCCCCGGCGCGCTTGACTCCATGACCGCCACAGATGCTGTCGTGCTCCATCTGCTTGAGCATCTTGGCTTCGCGTACAAATGCTGCGAGGGATTTGTGCTCACGGGCCAGGGGTGCCGAGAGGATCTTGAGGGCCACGGTCTTGCCGCGCTCCAGGTCCCGGGCCTTGAACACCTCTGCTGTGCCTCCCGCCCCGAGCTTGCCGAGAATCTTGTAGCCCTTGATTTGCGGCTCTTCCCCGCCCCGCGTGATCCGCAAGCGATGAACCTTTGCCGGATCCCAGCCGGCCACATCTTCGAGCAGGTCATCCAAACTCCCACCGCCCCGCAGGCTGGGCACGATGGCTTGGGCGTGATCCATGCTGAGGTGGCCCCGTTGGACCAGGACCGCCAAAAATGCTTCGTCTGGATGTGCGCTCATGGGAAAGGGTGCCGGCCTAGGAATCAGGTCAGCACCCAGGGACTATAGCCCTATTGGGCCACAGGGCGGCATCTTTTGCGGTTACCCTCTGGCCCATGGACCTCCCCAAAAAAACCTTCACTAGCCTTACCCTCGGGCTGGTCGCGGCCCTGGGTGGCCCCGCCTTCTCCGCACCCAGCCCCTCTTGCGCCCCAGACCCCAGCCAGGATTCTGGACGGGTGATCACCGACCGCACGGATGCCCGCCCCATCGAGGCCCCCGAGTCCGAGGATGGCTTTTTGTTCGCGGTCTTCGGAGACCGCACGGGTGGTCCCGCCGAGGGCATCAAGGTTCTGGCGGAAGCGGTGGACGAGGTCAACCTGATCGACCCCGATCTGGTGATGACCGTGGGTGATCTGATCAATGGCTACAACACGACCCTCCCGTGGATGGCGCAGATGGCGGAGTACCGCAGCATTATGGCAGCCCTGAATTCCCCCTGGTTTCCGGTGGCGGGCAACCACGATGTGTATTGGCGCGGCGAGGGACGCCCCCCGGAAGAACACGAAGTGCACTACGAAGAGAACTTCGGGCCCCTGTGGTATGCCTTCGAGCACAAGAAATGCTGGTTCATCGTGCTCTATTCCGACGAGCCCAACCCTGACACGGGTGAGCGCAACTTCAGCAAGGCCGATTGCCAACGCATGAGCGCCGAGCAGTTCTCTTGGCTTGGAAAAACCCTTGAGCAAACAAAGAGCGCCGAGCAGGTCTTCGTCTTCGTACACCACCCCCGTTGGGTTGGGGGCAACTACGGTGACGACTGGAACCGCGTGCATGATTTGCTAGCCAAGGCTGGCAACGTGAGCGCAGTCTTTGGTGGGCACATCCATCACATGCGCTACGATGGCCCGCGGGATGGAATCGAATACTTCACCCTGGCCACCGTGGGCGGCGGACAGTCCTCCTTGGTTCCCGAAGCCGGTTGGCTGCACCAGTACAACCTGGTGCATGTGCGCCCGGGCGGCATTGCGGTCACCAGCTATCCCGTCGGCCAAGCCACGGATCCGCGCGACTTGACCACCGATGTGTTGCGGCAAACCGAAGCCCTCGCCAAGGGACTCCGACTCAACGTGAAGCAGCAGCCCTCCTGGGATCCGAGTCGTGGTGGCGCCGGGGAGTACGCCCTCACCTGGACCAATCCATGCCAAGAAGCAGTTGCCTTGAACGTGCAACTCAGTTGCCAAGACGCGCGCTGGGGATTGGTCCCTACGAGCTTTGAAAAACGCGTCGAGGGGGGCGAGAGCATCACCCTCAAGGCCCGGGCAATTCGCGGCCCTGGACCCCTAGACGGTGGGTTTGTCATGCCCCAAGCCACCCTAGAGGCCACTTGGCTGGGCCCCAAGACCCACATCTCTGTCCCCCTGCGCCAACAGTCCCTGCCGGTGGCCCTGGGCATGATCCCCGCGCCTCCGGTGCCCCGGGGGGAAGGGGTTTTGAACCTCGATGGTCGAGGCGCCTGCGCCCAGGTGCCCTCGGACAAACTCGCCCTTCCCGCGGGGGCAGACTTCACCCTTGAGTGCTGGTACAAACCCGGGGAGTTGAAAGGGCGCCGGGGACTTCTGTCCAAGGCCGAGGGCAGCGAATTCGGTTTGTTTGCCAGCGATGGAACGCCCGAGTTCTTTGTGCACCTCAACGGTTCTTACAAGACGGTCAAGGGGCCCAAAGGCGCTTTGGTCTCCAGCCGCTGGCACCACATTGCAGGGGTTTATGACGGCCAACAATTGCGCTTGTACCTCAATGGAGCCTTGGTGAACACGACCCCCGCCAGCGGTCAACGCACGCGCAATGATCTTCCCATGATCATCGGCGGTGATGTGGACTCCGCGGGCAAGCCGACTTCCCTTGCCACGGGACAACTAGACGAAGTGCGCTTGACGTTTGCTGCGGCTTACTCGGGCCGGTTGATCGAAACCGAACGGCGCCTACCTCATGACCGGGACACCCTGTTGATGTTCCACATGGACGGAGACCTGGGCCCCTGGATTTACGACGCTTCCACTCGCCATTCCCACGCCCAGCGCTTGGGTGCTGCACAGGTCGTCGTGCTCGAAAAGTAACCCCAGCAGGGGCAACTATTTCTCCGTGTCGCCCCCATAACCGAGGGCGTCCAAGAGAGCTGAAACGTCCGCTTGATCCGCCGCTCCGGCGCGCAGCTCTCGCTGGGCGTGGCCCGTGGGAATCGACAACCCGAGGACTCCCATGGCTTGATCGAGGGCAAGCTCGGCGGCGAGTTGCAACTTGAGATGTTCCCGCAGGGTGCGCAGGTGTTCGGCCCTTTGGAATTCGCTCGCGATGTATCCCTCCAGGCTGTCCATCAAGGCCACCAAAGAGGACACAGCCTGCTGGTCGGGCTCACCCGCAAGAGGCGCTGTTTCCATGGGATCCTGGGCCAGGTCATAGCGCTCCACGCGCACCCCATCCCCTTCGGCGCGGCCCACGATCAGCTTGCTACCCTCCGTCGTGCGCCCCACTTCCGGTCGGTTTCCATTGGTTTGCAGCACCATAGAGCGGTTTGGAACCCCTGCTCCGTGGATCGCCTGATCAAGAGGTTGACCGTCGAGCCCCGGCACAAGAGGCAAATCCAGCCACTGCATGAGGCTTGGGAAGATGTCCATGGGCGAGACCAGACCGGGTACTCGGGCTCCCTTGGGCAGGGCATCCCCGGCTGCGCGCACCACCAGGGGCACATGCAGCATTTCGTCATACAGCTGGTCATTGTGACCCCAAAGGCCGTGCTGCCAAAAGGCCTCACCGTGATCGCTCGTCACCACCATCCAGGTGGAATCCCATTGGCCCCGTTCGCGCAGCAAAGAGACCATGCCCCCTAGGGCCTCGTCCGCCCACAGCAAACTGGCGTCGTAAAGGGCCCGGGTGTATTCCCGGTCGGCCTCGGTCATGGGGATCTGGCCCTTGTTCGCGCGCACCAGGGGGCTCGTGGATCCCGCACGGAAACCCGTGGGCTCTTCCTCATCCGACCAACTGCTGGTGTAGTCGGGATCTGCAAACTGGGAAAGCAAACGCTCCGGCGGCGCATAGGGCGAGTGGGGTTGCAGCATGTGCAAGTAGATGAACGCATCGCGCTTGGGATCGCGCTGTTCCAAAATCTCGCCTAGGTGCCCGACCCACCAATCCGGCGCAACCATGTGCACGAAGGTACCGTCCCCCCGGGGAAGGAAGGGCACGTCTCCCGAGCCCTTGCCCTCATAGGCTTCTACCCACTGATCAAAGCCACCGGTGATCCCGGTCAATTTACCCGCGTTGGCATTGGCGGTGCCACCAAAACACTGCCAGCCTTGATCGTGCAAGGTTTCCGCAATGGTGCCCCCAAGAGGCTTGAGGTGACTGCCAAAGGAACGCAGAACCCGGTGGCGTTGGGGAACCAACCCGGTCATCAAACTGGCGGTGCTGGCCACGGTGTAAGGAGCAGGGGCCAAGGCCCGCAGGAACGTCACGCCTTCCTCAGCCAACCGATCCAGGTTCGGAGTGGTCTCCCGTTCGTACCCCAAGTGATGCACGTGCCCCGCATGCAGGGCATCGAAAACCACGATCACCACCGTGCGCGGTGACGGCTCCGACCCGCAGCCAGAGGTACCGCACAAGACAATGCCGGCCAGCAGCGCACGCAGGAGATAGTCGGTACCCATGGGGGTATCCTAGCGGAGAGACCTCTTAAAGCAGCATTCAAGCTCCCATGTGATTGCGACTTCCTTGACAGATCCCGGATACTAGACTATTCTCGGCAAGTTCCCGTTCGTCCCATTGGCTCGCTGCCCATGGCCCTCCCCCGCAATTCTGCGTACCTAGCCATGCCCTCCCCCAATTCCATCACCACTACTACCGGCTCCCTGCACACGCAATCCAAGTCAAGCACTTGGCTGCGCCCCACGGGCCCCACTCCCCCTGCCACCATGACCCGCAGCTTGGTTGTGGACCTGCACAACTCTGCGTCCTTCCCCACCCTAGCCGTGGGCATCTTGCTGGGCGCCCTGCGGGAAGCGGGTCACCAGGTCGAGTTGCTCTCGCCACTCGCCCACGACGTGGTTATCTTGCAGCGCGAACACCGGGAGACCTTCTGGGATGATTGGAAACGGAGGCTTCATCTGTCTCGCCGGCCGATCCTAAGACCTCTGCGTAACTGGGCGCGCAAACTCCAGGCCCGAGGGCAAGGCCGACCTCACCCACGCACCTTGCAGGAAACAGCACGGGCCCTTGAGAGCAAGCCAGATGTGCTCCTGCTCTCCGCATATCTGCGGCACTATCCAACGGTGATGGAGATCGGCCGCCTTGCCCAAGAAGCCAACGTCCCCATACTCTTGGGTGGTCCGGTGTTCAACCTGACTGAAACGGCGAACCAGTGGCTCTCTATCCCTGGCTTGACCGCCATCGTGGGAGCCGAGGTGGATCGGTCCTTACCCGCAATCATCGAAGCGGTCGTCAATCAAGAGGACCTTTTGCAATTCCCCGGCGTAACCCTTCCAGATGGGCGCACCAGCGGAGTCGCCCCTCCCCTGCGCGCCCTCGACCGGGGCCCTATCCCCGATTTCAGCGACTTTCCCTGGGATCGCTATCCCGTACGAGTGATTCCAATCTTGGCCGCAAGGGGATGCCAGTGGGGCCGCTGCACTTTTTGCAGCGATGTGGTCACGACCGCTGGAAGGACGTTTCGCACACGCCCCTGGAAAGCGGTGCTGCACGAGATGACCGAACTCGCAGAACGCAACGGAACCAAGAACTTCCAGTTCATGGATCTCAAGCTCAACTCGGACCCGATCCAAATGCGCGGCTTGATTCAAAACATCCAAGCGCACATCCCAGGAGCACGCTGGATCGCGGCGGTGCATGTGGACGAGAGGGATGACAGTGGGCTCAGTGCGTCGGAACTCAAAGCCGCCGCGACGGCGGGCATGCGCCGCATCAGTTTCGGCCTCGAGTCCGGCAGCCAGCGCCTTCTGGATCAAATGGATAAGGGTTGCCGCGTAGAGATCAACAGCCAATTCATCCACGATGCCCATGCGGCGGGTTTGAGCGTGCGTTGCACCATGTTCCGGGGCTACCCCGGCGAAACTGCCGAAGACCTGATGCAAACCGCCGACTTCCTGGAAAAGCACGCGCTGATGATCGACCGGGTACGCTTCAATGAATTCACGATCCATGTGGGCACTCCGATTCACCAAGTTCTGAATGAGAGCCCCACGGACCTACCTGAGCTTGAGGTCCTAGAACACGATCCCCTCAACGCGCGCCTCACGGTGCGCTCGGCGGAACGGCTCAGCGGAGACTATCACCGCGCCCTCGCCCGGGCCCTACGTGCGGTCTACCAAATCAACCGCCAAGCCCTGCGCCCCGAGGCAGCTGCCTTCGACGGGTTGATGTAGCGCACCCCCCAGAGCACAAGAGCCCGCCCTCCATGGGCAGGCCCTGCGCTACAATGGGGGCCGATGAAGCCCCTCATTACCAGCCTCTTGGCCCTTGGGAGCCTGTTTGCAGCCGTGTCGACGGCTGCCCAGGACACCCCACCCCCAGCACCCCAAGTCCCGCCCCAAGAGCCGCGCCTGGGGGTCGAGTTGGCCGCCATCGGGCCCGATTGCCAATTGACCTTCGAAGAACTCGACGGCCTCCTGCTAGCGCGCCACGGGAACTCCCCCATCGGTCAAGAAACCCTGCAAGGATTGGCCCAACTTGTGCTTGTGGAAAAACTCGCCGAGGACGCTGGCATCATTGCCAGTCGCGCTGAACTCAATGTGAAATGGCGCGCCCTCGAAGAACAAATCATCTCCAGCGGCACCGCTGCAAGCCTGGATGAATATCTCAACCAACAGGGCATCAAACGCAAGGTCTTCCAGCGACATCTCCGACTGTCGATTCTGCACGAACATCTGGCCCGCGCGGGTCTGGGCCTCGGCCCGGACGACCCCTTGAGTGGCGAACAACAGTCCCGTTGGCTCGAAGGAGTGGTTGGGGGCCTAGAACAAGTCAAGGGCGAGTACCCCTGGGACTCGGGCATCGTGTTGACCATCGGCCCGTACACCATCTCGCGTGAAACCTTTGGCGAATACCTACGGGGGAGCGTCCCCAACGATCAACTACGCGCCGCCTGTTACGAGTTACTGCTGGCAGAGCGCATCGCCGCGCGCTTACCGGACCTTGCTGAGGACACGATCGACCTGGCAGTCACCGCCGAGATCGACCGGCGGCGCAAGGTGGCCGAGTCCAACACCACCTTTCAAGGGGTCGCCTACGAGCAGCTGCTCCAAGCCCAGGGCCTTTCCCTGGTAACCGTGCGCCGGGACCCCGCGATCCGTGCGGCAGCTATGGCACGTATCTTTGTGGACCGCACCCATGGGGACGCCGCGTTGCGCGCGATCTATGAAGAAGAACGCACCCTCTTCGACACCTTGTACGGGGAGGGACACGCGATCAGCGTGCTGGTCCTCGGTGCCGTGCGTTACGCGAATGAGCTCAACCCGCGCACCTATGAGGCCGCCGAATCCGAGATCGAGGCCATGAAAGAGCGCATCGAGGGGCCCAAGGATTTCGCCCGGCTGGTGGGTCTACACTCGGACGAGCCCGCCAGCAAAGAGCGCAAGGGCTTCCTGGGGGTCATCACCCGGGGCTCCCACCTGGTGCCCGAGACCGTGCGCGAGGCTCTCTGGAAGCACATCGATGCCCAATCTGAATCCAGCGAGGGCACGCTCCTGGGCCCCTTCCGCCTCCAGGCCGGGGTTCTCCTGCTGCAAATCGGTGCCCACCGCCCGCTCCCCACCTGGGAAGAGATGAGCGCCCACGTCCACCAGGAACTGCGCCGCAGGCTTGTGAACGACGCCCTGCCCACGGCAGCAGTCTCCAGTCGGCTAGACCTCTAGAACGTTCGCACCTGGAAGCCCCTGCGGTTAGAATCTCAATCCATGCAAATTGCCAAAATTATCGGCAGCGTCGTGGCCACTCAGAAAGATGAGGGCCTGCGCGACCACAAACTTCTGGTGTGCCAAGTGCACAACCACGAGAACAAGCCCCAGGACCAATACGTCGTCGCGGTGGACGCGGTAGGTGCTGGCCCCGGAGACCTCGTGCTCTACGCCACCGGCTCCAGCGCGCGCCAAACCCTGCAAACCAAGGACCGCCCCTGCGATGCGGTGGTCATGGCGGTGGTGGATTCCTGGGACCAGGACGGATCCAACGTCTACGAAAAGTGGAGCGAGTGAGCACATGTACCTGGGCCGAGTGATAGGGCGCGTGGTCGCCAGCCAACGCTACGAGGGACTCGACGGAGTGCCCTTGCAAATCGTGCAACCCCTTGACGAACAGGGCGCCTCCATGGGCGGCAGCTTGATCGCTTGCAGCGCGATCTCCAGCGGCCCCGGGGACTTGATTCACTACGTGGACGGGCGGGAAGCTGCCCTGGCCCTACCCAACGAGACCTTCGTCCCGGTGGATGCCACCATCATGGGATTCGTGGAACAAGCGGTTGTGGGCGAAACCGACTTGGCCAAAGACCCGGAGCACTCCCGATGATCTTGGCCCAGGTCGTCGGAACGGTTGTTTCTCCGGTTCAAGTCCAAGCCCTCGATGGCTTCACTCTGCTGATGGTGCGCCCGGTCACCCCCGATGGGAAACCCACGGGCAAGATGCGCATCGCCATCGACCAGGTGGGCGCCGGCGTCGGAGACCGAATTCTGATGATCGACGAGGGCAACTCCAGCCGCCAGATCCTCCAGGACCCAAACGCCCCCATCAAGACCCTCATCGTCGGCTTCGTCGACGCGGTGGAAGTCCATGGGGAACTGACTTACGACCACCGCCAAGTGCACAACTCCTAAACCCTGCCAATATCCATGCAACCCACCGACCCCGCCTGGAGCGACGAAGAAGCCCGCCTGCGCACCGCCATCTGCAAGATCGGTGAGCTCTGCTACAGCCGAGGCACCGTGGTCGCATCCGATGGCAACATTTCGGCGCGCATGCGGGATGGCTCGATCCTGGTGACTCCCACCGGTTCCATGAAGGGTTTTCTAACCCCCCACCAACTCGCCAAGCTCGACAAGCACGGCACCCCAGCAGGCACCGGGCCCAAACCCTCCAGCGAAATCGGCATTCACTTGGTGGTCTATGAAGAACGCCCCGATGCCCAGGCCGTCATCCACGCCCACCCGCCCCACGCGGTGGCCATGACCATCGCCGGCATCGACATGCAGATGCCCGTGATCCCCGAGGTCATCGTGACCATCGGTGGCATTCCAACTGCGCCCTTCGGCACACCCGGCACCCCAGAGCTTCCCGAAACCATTCGCGACATCGTGCGCTGTTCCGACACGGTGGTTATGACGAACCATGGTTCCGTGACCCTGGGCAGCAACTTGATGGATGCCTTCAAGAAGCTCGACATGCTCGAGCACACCGCGCGCATTCTTTGGTTGGCGCACACGGCCAAGGGAGGGCTCGACCCTCTACCCGCGCAAGACGTGGCGAAACTATTGGCAACCCGTCCGGCCTTGGGCATCACTCAACGCAATACCCTCGAGGACAATTGCGCCGTGCCCAATAAGAGCACCTAGTCAGCAGCTACTGGACACTCAAACCCATCGGGCTTGAGCACCAGGAGCGAACAATCGAGCCGACCCATAAGCCGTTCGGCAGTCTCGCCCACAAAGATTCCCGTACGGCCCGCCCGGGACAAGCTGCCCAAGACCAAGAGGTCCGGCATCAAGTGCCCCGCCGCTTCCTTGATGGCGCGGGCGGGACTCTTGCGGGAAAGGTGGACCGTGGGCAATTCCGGTAGGTCCAAATCTCCACAGTTCCCCAGCACCGCCGTGCGTGCCTGCTCCCGTAGGCCCGAGAGTTCCTCCTCCCAAGCATCCGTGTCGTCTCCCTGGGAACGCTCCTGGGCCTCGGGGTCCAGTCGCCAAGCATGAATCACGTGCAAGGCAGCAGCGCGCCAACGGGCGATTGAAGCGGCCCAGGTCAGGGCTTGGTCCCCGACCCCAGTCAGGTCCGTCGCCACAAGAATCAACTTGTGCTCCAAGTCATGCCCAGGCTTAACCGCCCAAACGGGAGCCGGGCACTTGCGCACGAGCTTCGTGGCCACGCTGCCAAGACGCCTTCCGCTGGGAGCTTGCCTCTGATCGCGCTTGCCCACCACGATCAAGTCCGCGGACTCATTCAAAGCCGCCCGTAACAGCGCCAGCCAAGGCCGCTGGTCGGTGACCTCCAGCCTGGTACGCAAACCGGCGCCCACCGCCTCGGTGATCATCGCATCAAGAGCCGCCTTGCCGTTGGCTCCGAGGGACAGGGTGCGGCCCTCGTGCCATGTGGAGTGCAGAATCGTGATGCGCGCACCGACCTGGCGAGCGAGGGCCAAGGCTTGCCCGAAGGCACTCCGAGAGCCCTGACTCACTTCTTGGGAGCGAGGCTGGAGTTCAATTCCAACCCAGATTTCGAGGAGGCGTTCCATAGGGAAACTGCCACGGAAGAACCATGGCGTGGTGCCCAGCAAGGGCACCAATCAGATCGGCGGGGAGTCTAGCGTCAGGGCCGCCTAGGAGAGCATTTGATCAGGAGAAAGTGCCCCAAAGAAGCCCGAGCGGACCCTGCAGGGGTCTCCAGGTGCCCCCAACCCCTACAGCCGCCGGGGCGGACAAGCTGCACGAGCCGCCTCGATCTCCCCGCGGCGCTGCTCAAATCCCTTGCGACCCATCAGCCCATAGGCGGCGATCTTGCCCGCTTCGACTCCCGGCTGGTCGAAAGCATCGACCCCGTAGTGCTCGCCCATCACCGCCACGGCCAGTTCCATCATGTAGAGGTACTGCCCAAGAGTGTGCTCGCTTACCCGCGGGAAAGAGATCGTCAAGTTCGGTCGCTGTGCTTCGGTCAAGGCAATCCGCGTCCCCTCGCGCTCGGCCTCAAACAGCTCGGCCAAACTGCGACCACCCAAGTAAGCCAAGGCGTCTCGGTCTCCGTATTCCTTTGGAATCGAAACATGATGGTCAGGGTGCTCGATCGCCAAGAGGGTGAACCACTTGTCATGGGGCCCTTCCACATACAGCTGGGATTGACTGTGCTGATCCGTGACCCCTACCGCGCGCACGGGAGTCGGTCCGGCAAAGACCTCCCGGCCGTCACGATCGAGACGCTTGCCAATGGACTCTGCCAACAACTGGGCATACCAATCCGCCAAGTGGCGCAGGCGATGGCCGTAGGCGAAGGTCACTGCGATAGGCTTGTTCTTCTCTTGCTGCATGCAGGACTGAATGCCCGCCAGCATCAGGGCCGGGTTCTCGAACAGCTCGTCAGTCTTGCAGCGCTCGTCCATATCCGCGGCGCCCTTGAGCAATCCAGATGTGTCGATTCCAATCAGCGCGGAAGAAAGCAAACCCACCGCCGAAAGCACACTGAAACGGCCGCCGACCCCATCGGGCACATCAAAGGAGGCATAGCCCTCTTCTTGCACGATGGGCCGCAAGACCCCGGCGTTGGCATCCGTGGTGACCACGATGTGTTCGGCGTGAGCTTCCTTTCCCACACGCTCGATCAGGGCGCGCCGGAAGATTAAAAACTGGGACATGGTCTCGGCGGTGGAACCCGACTTGGAGATCACATTGAACAGGCACGTGGAGGGATCCACCCGATCAAGAAACTCCCCCACCAGGTCCGGGTCCACGTTGTCCAGCACGAACAAACGCGGCAACCCATGGGCCCCAAACATCTCGTGGAAGGGACTGTGCATAGCCGTGTGCAACGCCCGGTTGCCGAGGGCAGAACCGCCAATGCCCAAGACCACAATGTTCTCGAACCTCCCCTTTTGTTCCTCCGCATAGGCCAAAAGGCGATCATGCCAAGCGCCCCCGGCGGGCAGGGTTTGGAAGCGAAGGTCATCCTCCGCTCGGCTTCGCACCGCCGCGAGGGCCACCCGGGAAGGGCTGCGCAGGGCCTGCAGGCGCTCTTCCGTGATGCCGTGTTCCGTGCCAATGGCGTCGGCGGAAATGTTCGTCCAGTCGATTGAGACAAGGTCCATGCTGAGTCCGGGTAGAGGGGGGATCGAAATCCCACTCTAGCGGCTGGCGCGCACGGACCAAGGGCTCCCGGTCACAAATTCCCTCAGCAGGGCACGAGGCCCAGAGAGCAACCTAATCCCGGCCCGACAACAGGGTCACATAGTAGAACAGGGTCGCAATCGCAGTCAGCGCACCGGCCACGTAGGTCATCGCCGCTGCTCCGAGCACATCCGACACGCCCTTGGCCTCTTCCTCGTTGGAAACAATGCCCGTGTGGGCCAGCACCTCTTTCGCGCGCCGGGAAGCATCGAATTCCACAGGCAGGGTCACCAGCTGAAAGATCACGGTCAAGCCAAACAGGATCACTCCGATCCAGGCCAAGCCCGGTTGCTGGAGCATCATGCCCGCAAAGAAGATCCAGATCCAAGACCTCGAGCCCATCATGGTCAAAGGCACTAGGTTCGAGCGCATTCTCAACCAAGCGTACTGGTGAACGTCCTGGAGCGCGTGCCCCGCTTCGTGAGCCCCCACAGCAATGGCGGAAATCGATCGTCCATCGTGCACCGCTGCCGAAAGACGCAGGGTCTTCGTACGTGGGTCATAGTGATCGGACAAGAATCCGTCCACCCGCTCGATGGTCACTTCGGCACCACCCGCCTCGGCCACGGCCATGGCAGCTTGAGCGCCGGTCATACCCGAGATGACGCCGACCTTGGCGTAGCGCTTGAAAGTGGACTTGACCCGCATGGAGGCGAAGAACGCCAGCAGCATGAACGGGCCAACAATGATGAAGAAGCGGGGATCAAAAAACATGGGAGATGGAGGGTTTGGGTACCCCCTCTATTGGGACTGAAGACGGGGACATTCTACCCCCGGCAAGGGTCGGATTTGGAATGGCCTATGGGAGGACTCTGCTGGGCTTCCGCTCAGGGATGCAGGGCCGCCCCAGGATAGACCCTTGCCGAGTAAAAATCGAGTTAGAGCCACGCGCCGCTGGTCAAGCAAGCACAGAGCAAGCGCAGAGCAAGCACAGAGCAAGCGCAGAGCAAGC
>CALEMP010000059.1 GCA_937910685.1 uncultured bacterium | reverse complement strand
TCCGCAGGTTCGGCGGCATGGGAGACGAGCCAATCTGATGCGAGGTCGAGGGTCGTGGGCCGCGAACGGAGCATGCAAAGTTTGACTCCAGCAACCGTCGGGATGAGGCACATCAGAGCCGTCAAGGAAAGAGCAAGGCGCCTGGACCCCGAAGAGTGCATGCGATATAGCGCCCAGATCGACCAGGTGGCAAGAAAAGGAACTAGGGGCAATACAAAGCGCTCGTATGTCCTTGGATTCAGTCCAATCACAAGCAAATAGGGCAGTACATAGGCCAAGGCGATTCGACGATCGTTGCGCGTATGTTGCGCCAAGCCAGTGGTGAGGCGTTCCCGAAGGGTATAGGCCAGTGCGATCAGGGCTCCCGCGCCCAGGGCGGGCTCCCATCCGGAGAGGGTACGCAGGATGGTGGGAATACCGCCACCGCGAAAAGTATTGAGGAACATCTCGTGGCCCCCAAGCTCTATGTTGCCGCCGGATCTCGTTAGGTCTACGCCCTCGAACAGGAAGGGCGAGAACAGGTAAAGCGAGAGAAAAAGGCCCAGGGAGGGGATCACTAGCTTGAGTTGGTGACGGAAGCTGCGTCCGCCAAGTAAGTGGGCGACGAAGACGGGAAAACCAAGGGCCACTGCGCTTTGTAGAAAGCCAATGGCGAGGGCCCCAGCAAGGGTCACCAACAGGTAGTTTTTGATTGTCGGAGCGCGGGCAAGCCGCATGCAGGCGACTACGGTCAGTGCTGGGAATGCTGCAGCAGCCGCGTGTGGACGCGCTTGGGTTCCAAAATGTATGGCAAGCAAGCTCATTCCTGCCAAGTAGGCGGCGGGCAGGGCCCAGGCGTCACTCATGAACCTGCGTGCAAGCAGCCACCCTGCTGGGACCAGCAGGAGCGACAACCAGGCAATCGTCTTACGCACGCGCAAAATCGGATTCATGGCGGCGTCTAGATGTTCTGCGAGGGGGGCGCTTTTTGCGGGCAGAGGGATGGGGTCACTGGTGAGCACCGTGAGCTGCGCTGGTAACAGCGGATACTTGGGCCAGTCATCGCTTTCGCTGATGGAAGGCAGTCCCGTTTCAATGGTCCGGACTTGGCCCGCAATATGGGGGTCCGGCTCGATGACCAGGGGGAGCAAGTAGTCCAATCCCGAAAAGCGAAGGATGCCAGCGAGGGACGTGATTGCAATCAAGGCCAAGATAATCTTAGCCGGTATGCGTGGCGGATCAGATTCTGTGCGAGTCATGGCATGATCTTATTGTCAAGCCCCCTCATTTGTTCAAGATTGAAGGACTTTCATGGTAGATCTAGGGGCTTGCTACCGGTGGAATAGCCCGCCAAAAGCGAATTACTTGAGGAGTTATCGAGCGCCCTCCCTTTCGGGCCTTTGGAAGGTGATTTGTGTCAGGGGCGGGGCTTCTTTTTTGCCGCCTTCTTCTGCGTAGCCTTCTTCTGGGTAGCCTTCTTTTGGGTAGCCTTCTTTCGGCTCACCCTTTGCGCTGCCGCGTCTGTGAGGGCTGCCTCATAGGAGGCAACGAATCTCTTGGCGGTGATACGCTTGAACGCACGGCCCACCACGGCCAGCGGAATGTCGTCGACCTTCTTGACCCTGACACAGGCCTTGCCCATGTCAAGTTTCTTTCCAGTGGCCAACCATTCCTTCTGAAAGCGCTCGGATTCTTCCTGATCAGAATAGATGCAGAACAGATAAAGGCCGATGTGGTTTTTTTGCGAGGCGAGTCCGGCAAAGGGTAGTGGCTCGCTGGGTTTGCAGTGGTAGCCGGCTGGGTAGATAGAGTGGGGCAGATACCAGGCGGGCATTCCGTATTGCATGCCCTCTTCGAACTTCTTGTCGATGTTCTTGTTGATCACTTTTCGGAGTGCCTCGATGGCCTCGCGGCGATCGGGAGCAAGGGCCGCGAGATATTGGCTGAGCGTTGGGGTCTTTGTGGCCATGCCTCAAGGGTAATGTCTTGGCAGGTATTCCGGACCCGTGGTTACCGCCACAGGCGCTTGTTTTTTGCTGCCGTCTTGTTCTCTTGGATGGGCAGGACGCCCGGTGGATTGGTAGGTGCCGACCTGTCTGAGCCTGAGGTGTTGGGGCGGGCCCCAGATCCCTACTGGAATTGAACCGACACTCCGCCCGTGAAGTTGGACGTGGGAGTCGGGT
>CALEMP010000058.1 GCA_937910685.1 uncultured bacterium | reverse complement strand
CATGGGCTTCGAACAACGAGTGGACGGACTGTTCGATCAAGCACAGAGGTTCCGCCAGCTGCTCGCTGGGCGCCCCGGTTTCCGCTTGATCCGGGACCAAGAGGGTCCCAATGTTTGCTTCCGCTACTTGCCCCCGGACCAACGGGATGCCCCGGCGGCAGAACGGCCGCGGCTGGAACAGGAGGCCACGATCCGAATCCGATCCGAACTCGCCCGCGAGGGCTCCTTCCTGATCAACTACGCAACCCTCGACGGCGCGGCGACCTTCCGATTGGTGGCCAGCAACCCAAGCACGACGGATGCTGACTTGACTGCACTGCTGGACGCCATCGAAGCCAAGGGTTGATGGTCCCCAGGAAACGCTGATTCAGTCAGGGATGCTGTAGACGTTGCTTGCTCCGACCAATTCCGTGGCCGCGACTTCCTGGACCTTGCGCAGAACGACAGGATCCGAGGTATCGGCCAGCACATAGAACTTCCAAAGGTCTCGATAGGCCCGGGAAAGATCATTCAGGCGCGGCACGCGATCACCATAGGCGGAAAGGGGCTCCACCAAGCTTGCCCCAGGCCAAAGCACATGGATGCGTGCTTCCTTGAGCTGCATGCGCTTGGCGGGACAGTAGATGATGATCTGAACCTTTTGGCCCGTGGCGAAGTGCACCAATTCCGAGATACGTCCCTCGGTTTCAATCCGGCGAGCGGCTCCCCCAGAGGAGAAAAAGCGGCTGGTCAGTTCCTCTTGCGCTTTCTCATTTTCATAACGCGGATAGACGCAGGCGCGTTTGTAGAGCTGCCGGCCACGATAGCGATGGACAAGGTCCGAAACCGTGCGGACAAGGTCGGGGTCCTTGGCTTTGGCGCTGGCCGTCAGGAGGATATCGAGAAGGGACTCGTCGGTGCAGTCGTAGAGGTCTTCCTCGCCCAAGACCTCTGCACGCACGCAGAGTTCCACGGCACGGGCAACGAGGGCTCCAGCGGCGACCTTTGCATGGTGGTAGTAGACCCGTTCACTAAAGGTGTAGCGCGAATCCAGCAGGCGCACGATCTCGCTCAAGATGTCTTCGCGCAAGAGGTCACGCTTGGCGAGATCAATGTAGAGGTTGCTCGTGGCGCGATCGACCTTGAAGTAACTGGCCACGCGCTCGTCCACCGCGACCTTGAGGCCCGTGAAGTAAGCATCTCGGGCAAGGTAGTCGAGGATATCCGCCGCAATGGTGCCGCCAATTATCTGGGACCAGTAAGGCGGGACCTCTTCTCGTCCCGGTGTCCCAGGCTTGGTCAAGACACTCATGACTTGGCCGTGCAAACGAAGTTCTCTCAAGACCCGGCCAAGGGCGCGAGACGGGGCGAACATGCGCTCGTAACGATAGGCCGAATCGTGACGCTCGAACAAACCATCCTGGTCTTCGAGGCTATGCCCATGGGGCACATGGGTCACGTCGTGCAGCAAAGCCGCGACGCGAATCACGCGGGCCTCCTCATCGTTCACCGGCAGGGTTCTAGCCGGGTCCAGTTGGAAAGACAAGTTGACCGAGTCAATCAGCTTCTGGGCCAGGTGAACCGTACCTATCGAGTGCTCAAAGCGCGTGTGCATCGCCCCAGGAAACACCAGGTGCGCCGCGCCCAACTGCCGGACGCCTCGCAAGCGCTGCATCTCGGGCGTATCGAGCAGCCGCAGCTCCTCGTGGGTCAAATAAATGTCACCGTGCACGGGATCGCGCAGGACCGAATATCGCTTGGGGGAGGCCACGGGCGGAGAGGATACCCAGATCGAGGGCCGGGGCGAATCCAGTAGTGCCCTACCAGGTACAAAACCACCCCATTCGCCGCATGAGGCCAGGGCAGGGGGATTGCAAGCTCAGGCCGAGCCAGATCCAGACCTTGGCGACGTCGCTGCTCCAGGTGTCGGCGGAAAAGTCGTCGTCAAGCGACTCATCACGCCGGGCAGCTTGAGCCAAGTAAAGAAATAGGCGGGCCCCGGAAAATCCGGGGCCCGCCTGTTTGCTAAGGGAGCTCAAGGAGCCCAAAAAACACTGGCTTTCAGCCTCTCTGGATCACGGACAGAATGTCACGCTCATGCCATCTGAGAAGTTGAAGCCCGCTCCGCCAGCGGCGTTGTCGCGGAACCAGTACTGGAAGTACCAGGTCTCGCCCGCAGCCACTTGGCCTGCGGGAACCGGAGGCGCTGTGTTGTCGAAGGCGTAGGCAACCATACCCGCATTGCCGGAGTTGACCACACCATGCCGAATGAAGAAACCCAGAGTGCTTGTGCCGAGGCACAAGAGCCCGTTGCCAACCAGGACCGTGTCCGTATCTAGAGACTGAATGAACAGGCCATTCTCGCCATTCGGCAGATCAGAGCAGGTAAGCACTAAGTCATTGAAGGGAATAGAGCTCGTTCCATTCCAACCAATCTTGGCCGTTGTGCCGGTGGAGTTATTCCCCGCGGCGCAGTAGGTGAAAATGCCACAGTCCGAACAGGACTCATCGGTGATCGCAAGATCATCAATGGCTGCTTCCACGATCGAGCCGGTGCCAAGATCGGATGCCATGAAGCGCAACTGGACATTCGCCGTGGGCGACACAATCGAAGAGACCAGGAAGCTGTGCTGAATCCAACCACCTGAAGCATCAGCCGTGGGACCGACAACTTCGACGGTGCTCCAGGAGCCACCCCCGTTATTGGAAATTTCAACCGTAAATGTGTCGGCTCCGGGCGAGCCGCCGGTCCCGTTGTTGTACCAACGGTAGTAGCTAATGGTGGGATCAGTGAGGCCAGTCAAGTCATAGGTCGGGGAAACCAAAGTGGTGGTGCCTCCATCCACATCGTTTTCACCCAGGGAACCGCCATTACTGCCTTGGCCCGTGAAGTAGCACTGGGTTCCCGGTGAACTGTGGTCGTCCTCCGGTTGGGCGGCGGTACCAATCGGGTTGCCCCGCTCCCAGACACCGGTAGTGGCATTGTCGCCGGCAATCCCGGTAGTCCATCCGGACGCGACCTCGCAGTCATCATCGGACACGGCCACGGGGATTTGCGCAACAGCAGACCAAGTCACCGCAGGAGCCAAGGACGGCTCGAAGTAGGTGGTTCCCCCAGTGTCCTGGGCTCCCACATAGAACTGGACCGTCGAGCCACAGGGGGCCGCGGGGAACGTCGCCGTGTAGTTGTTCGTGGAAGTCTGAGCCACCGAAGCGGGGCTAAAACCGGAACCAGTGCTGATCCAGAACTCGCCCGTACCGGGGGCGGGCACCGATGTGCCCGCAGATACCCGAAAGTCGATCTGGTCGCCACCTGCGGGGTCGAGGAAGGTCGGGAGTTCACTAAGAACCTCAATGATCACGGGACGCAGGGCATCTTCCATGGCCTTCCGCAGGTTGACCCGGCCGTAGCCGTACTCGTCGTCCAAACCTGCGGCCCCAAGGTCGTCACAGGACGCACGCAGCAGATCCTCGACTTGCTGTGGGCTGAGTGAGGGATCTGCGCTCCAAATCATGGCGCACATTCCAGCGGTGATCGGGCAGGAAAAGCTCGTGCCACTGACCGATGCATAGTCGCTGGAGTTGCCCGAGTTGGTGGTCAAGATCCCGGAACCGGGGGCCATCAAATCAACGAAGGGGCCAAAGTTCGAGAAACTCGAGCGCGTGTCATTGGAGGAGGTCGCACCCACAACAATCACGTTATCGTCGCGACTTCCTGTCATATTCTGGCCGCTGTTGCCAGCAGCCCAGATCAGAAGGGAGCCCAATGACCGGACGTACGCGCCAGTAGAATCCACGCTGCCTGACTGCACTCCGCTGTAGCTCACGCTGGCGACTTTGTCTCCAGCTTCGGCAGCGGTGCGCGCGGCAAGGGTCAGGTTGGAAAGAGAGGCTCCGCCGCTGGGGTCATCGGTCACGCGCATCATGCGGTGGCCAAGGTTCCAGCCTACGCCAGAAATACCAATCCCGTTGTTACCGTTACCACAGGCTGAACCCGTGCACATCGTTCCGTGGGAAGCAATCGGGCTGATGTCTCCGCCGGAGTTCTCCCAGGTGTTGGACGGGGCGTGGAAGCCTTCTTCCCGGTGGAGCTGCAAGTCTTCGTGACTGGTCAAAACACCCGTGTCACAGATCGCAACCACGACACTGGGATCACCCGTCTCTAGATCCCAGCCTGCGCAGGATTCCATGATGTTGGCCTGGTGATGCCACTGGCCGTTGAACTGAGAATCGCTGGGGCAGGCAACCGGATAGCAAATCCAGTCGGGCTCCACGTATTCGAAGGCGCCGGTTGCCATCAATGCGCGTGCCGCCTCGTTTTCGCGAGTTCCCGGACCAAGTGTGATCAGGAATTCATCCGTGGCGCGCACATAGGTGTTGACCTCAAAGGCAAGCAAGTGGCTGAGAGCCTCATCGCGCAAGTCCTGGGCTTGGGCCTGGTCGAGACCAAGGGCAAGGGCGTCGCTGAGTTGCACCGGGCGGGCACATAGCACACCGGAAAACTCGATGATGCCGGACTCTTCCACAAAGGGCTCGAACCCATCCTGGTCATTGCCTTGGGCGAAGAGAGAAGGAGTGAGGACCAAGGCCGCTAGGGCCAGGGAGGTGACTTTGAAGTGCATGATAAAGGGGTTGGAGAGTCTAAACAGGGGCCCGTGGGCCCAAACCGACCTGTTGGACCCTCTAGGATGCCGATTAGTTCCCTTTCGTGGTGCACCAATACCCGTTTCGCCCCATCCGGACATGGGGTGGACCCTTCTGGCTGAGAAGCGGCCCCGGGCTGTGAGCGGTCAGTCGCCCCCAACTGCGGAGTATTTGGGGCATAAGCGAGGGCTCCTGCCCGACCCCATCGCCCCCCAAGGCCCAGGAATGCCAATAATCAACGCCCAAGACCCCGGTACCATGTAGCCAGTGAGTTCCCCCATCGATCCCCGCAGTACCGTTCCCGACCGCCTCGCTTCCGCCGGAGGCCTCAGCGAGGGCGTCGCCCGCGTCCTATCCCGGGACACAGGACTGCACGAGGCTGACATTTACGGAGTCGGCAGTTTCTATCACCTCCTCGCCCGACCCGAAGCCCGGGTGCGCGTGTGCGGAGGACTTTCCTGTCAGCTGGCCGGATCGCGCGAAATCCTGAGTGCTTGCAAGGCCGCGGGCTTGCCCACCGAAGAGATCTCTTGCCTCGCCGCCTGCGACCGCGCCCCGGCAGTGCTGCGCGACCGACGCACCCTGCCCTCGGTGACTGTCGAGGACGCAACCCGAAGCGCCGGCAAAGTAGAAGACCTTTGTTCCACCGACAGTGAGACTGCTTGGCTTGGAACGATCGGGCCCGAGACCCAGTCCATGGGTACCCACGCCTTGAATCTCTTGGGGGAACCCGACTGGTCCGCTGAGGCTTTTAAAGCCGCCAACAAGATGGGCCCCGCGGCGCTTTTCGATCTCTTGGAAGAGAGCGGACTCCAGGGGCGCGGTGGAGCCGGCTTCCCCGCGCACATTAAATGGCGTGCGGTGGCGGGTCAAGCAGTACAGAAACGCTACATCGTGCTGAATGCGGACGAAGGTGAACCCGGTACATTCAAAGACCGGGAGGTACTCATGCGCCGTCCAGATCTCGTGCTTGAGGGCTTGGCCATCGCAGCGGCAGCGACCGGTGCGAGCGAAGTCTACCTGTACCTGCGTGGGGAATTTGAAGTGCCCAGCGGAGTGATAGCCCAGGCGATCGCGAAGCTGGAGGAAACCAACCGATACCCAGGCATCACCTTTCATATGCACGCGGGCCAAGGGGCCTATATCTGTGGGGAAGAAACCGCCCTGCTGGAAGCTCTTGAAGGCAAACGCGGCATGCCACGTCTCAAGCCACCCTTCCCCGTGGAGGTCGGCCTCTGGGGCAAGCCAACTTTGGTGCACAACGTGGAGACCATCGCCTACATTCCCGGGATCGTCCTTAAGGGCGGGGCTTGGTTCAA
>CALEMP010000057.1 GCA_937910685.1 uncultured bacterium | reverse complement strand
ACCATGCTGGACGCGGGCTTCGCAAATGCCCAAGAGGACTTCGACAACCGTCGTGTCGTCGACCTGCAAACCGAAATCGGCACCATGCTGACCGCCATCGAACGCAGCACCGAAACCGCTCAAACAGGCCTCGACCGGGAGTCGCTTCTCGACCTCACCGAAGCGGTCGAAGGCGCGAAGAAAGCCCAGACCATCCGCGATCTACCCCAAATCCAGTCCGCCCGCGACCGGCTCGAGCAGGCATCCCTACCCCTGGCCACGATCTTGATGGACGGAGTGGTGAAGGGTGCAATTACGGGCAAGAGAGTAGACGAGCTATGAGCGTGGGCGGTCCATGAATACCGCCCAGCCACAGCCCCCTGTCCCCCGTCGCCGGTCCAGGGCAAGAACGTACAAACCCAAGGCATCCAGGGCTGAACCGGGGCGGTCCCTTGATCGGATTCTTGGGGCAAGCCTTGAGTCCCATGTGTTTTCCGTTTGCAGCCTCGGCCCCATCTTCACGGAACCGAATGTATTCTTCACGAGCATGCTTCGGAGGAAACAGAACACTTGAGCTCCAACCCCAGCCCGGCCTCAGCAATTGTGCTCTACGATTCCAAGTGTGGTATTTGCGATCGATCCGTCCGTTGGCTGATCGCTCACGACCCACACTCCCGGCTGGTGTTCGCATGCTTGCAAGGAAGCACCGCTCAAGAACTACGCAAGCGCCACCCCACGATCCCCGCCGAAACCGAAACCCTCGTTTTGGTCCAAGGCACAGGACCAGAGGAACAAGTTTCCTTGCGCAGCGGGGCGGTTCTCGGGGCACTTGGCCTCCTGCCCTGGCCATGGAAAGCCGGGAGCTGGCTGCGCGTCCTTCCCAGCTTTCTGCTTGATCCCGCCTACCGGCTGTTCGCCTCCCAGCGCCACCACCTTGCACCCGTAGCGTCAGGATCCTGCGGCCTGCCACACTCCCATGAGAAACGCTTCCTGCCCTGAGTGCTGAAGAATCGAACTCAAGAGACTTGAGGGCAACGCACCGAACGGTGAAAGAGGTGCTTACCTCAGCCAATCGCCCAAGGCCCAGATCCTGGCCGATCCCCAAGAACCTTCAGTTTGCCTGGGCTCGCAGGTATAGTTTTCTTCCATGTCAACCAACACGGAACTCAAACGAGAGCTCGGCCCGGTGATGCTTTGGGGCCTCGGGGTGGGCTATGTCATTTCAGGCATGTACTTTGGTTGGAACCTGGGTTTGCCAGAGGCGGGTCCCTATGGGATGTTGCTCGCCACGGTGATGGTCACGATCATGTATGTGACCTTTACTCTGAGTTACTCGGAGTTGGCCTGCGCCATTCCCAAGGCCGGGGGCGTGTTTGTCTATGGGGATCGGGCCTTGGGTCCGAAGTTGGGCTTCTTGGGGGGCGTAGCACAGATTGTGGAGTTTGTTTTTGCACCGCCAGCAATTGCGGCGGCCATCGGCGCCTACTTGAACATCAAGTTTCCTGATGTGGACACCTGGATGTTTGCTGTGGGTGCCTATGTGTTGTTCACCGGTCTGAACATCTGGGGCGTCAAGCTCTCGGCGATCTTTGAACTTGTGGTGACCGTGCTGGCGGTCATCGAGCTTTTGATCTTCGCTGGGGTCACAGCCCCGCACTTCACCTTTGAAGCCTTCAGCAAGAACCCCTTGCCCAATGGTTGGGGCGGCGCGTTTGCAGCGATCCCTTTTGCAATCTGGTTTTACCTCGCCATCGAAGGCCTGGCCAACGTGGCCGAAGAGACCCACAACCCCCAGCGCAACATCAGCATCGGGTTTGGCTCTGCCATGGGAACCCTGGTGATGCTGGCTTTCTTGACCTTCTTTTGTTCGGTGGGAGTCAACGGGTGGGAGACGGTGGTCTTTGAACCGGGCTCCACAGAGCCATCAGACTCGCCCTTGCCCCTAGCCATGGCGCACCTCTTGGGCCGAGAATCGTTTCTGTTCACGCTCTTGATCAACGTGGGGCTACTGGGGCTGATTGCCTCATTCCACGGCATCATTCTGGTAGCGGGCCGGGCGACTTTTGAGTTTGGCCGGGTGGGCTATGCGCCGAAGTTCCTTGGGCGGACACACCCCACCCGCAAGACTCCCGCGGCGGCCTTGATCTTGAACATGCTGGTGGGCTTTGCAGCCCTGATGAGCGGCCGCACGGGGGACATCATCACCATGGCGGTGTTTGGCGCCTTGACCCTCTACGTGGTCTCCATGCTGTCGCTCTTCGCCCTGCGCCGCAAAGAACCGGATTTGGCAAGGCCCTATCGCGCACCTTTCTATCCCTGGATCCCGGGAGTAGCCCTGGCACTTGCCCTAGTGAGCCTCGTGGCTCTGACTTACCACAACCACCAAATCGCCCTGTTGTACGGCGCGATCTTGACCTTAGCCTTTGGCTGGTTTTTCTTGGTAGTACCCAAGGAACGCCGCCAGGGTCTGAACACCCTTGGAGACGACCACAAGTGAGTAACCCCATCGCAACCACCGAAGAGATCATCGAAGAGGTGACCTCCAGTTCCTCCCCCTTCGTCAAGCTGGCCGTGTGCGACATCGACGGTGTCCTGCGGGGCAAGTATGTGCACAAGGACAAGTTCCTTTCGGTGCTCAAGGAAGGCCTTGGGTTCTGCGATGTGATCTTTGGCTGGGACATGGGGGATCAGTGCTATGACCATGTTCCATTCACCGGCTGGCATACGGGCTATCCCGATGCACAGGCACGGCTCGATCCCAAGAGCTTCCGAAAAATTCCCTGGGAGAACGAAGTTCCCTTTTTCCTGGGTGACTTTTCCAAGGAGGACAACCCCGCCGGAGCCCCTCCCTGCCCGCGCACGCTTCTGAAGAAAGTCATCGCCCAAGCGGGCGACATGGGCCTGCTACCGGCTTTCTCCATGGAGTTTGAGTGGTTCAACTTTTTCGAGACCGCCGAGAGCCTGGAGGAAAAGGGTTTTGTGCGTCCCCAGCCCATCACCCCCGGAATGCACGGGTACTCGATGCTACGCACGAGCCAGAACTCTGAGTTCTTTGCCGCTCTGCACGGTGCCCTGGAGGACTTCGATGTACCCATCGAGGGCCTGCACACGGAAACGGGCCCCGGAGTATTGGAAGCGGCACTCATTTACAGCGACGTCCTCGAAGCAGCCGATCGGGCAGTGCTTTTCAAGTGGGGCGCCAAATCCGTCGCCCACGATTTTGGAATGATGGCCAGCTTTATGGCCAAGTGGAACAGCGAGCTGCCCGGTTGCAGCGGGCACATTCACCAGAGTCTCTGGAGCGCAGACGGAAAGACCAACCTGTTCTTCGATGGGAATGGGCCGGACAACATGAGCGACACCTTCCGGCACTATCTTGCGGGCCAAATGCACTGCCTGCCAGAGATCCTGCCGCTCCTAGCACCCAACATCAACAGCTACAAACGGCTGGTAGAAGGGCACTGGGCCCCCACCACCGTCACCTGGGGCATCAACAATCGCACGGCGGCTTTACGGGTGATCAGCGGTGGTGAAAAGTCCACGCGCCTCGAAAACCGCGTAGTCGGATCCGATGCGAATCCCTACCTCGCTATGGCCGCTTCCCTGGCCAGTGGGCTCTATGGCATCCGGCACAAGCTGGAGCCCGTGCGGGACAAGGTGATCGGCAACGCCTATGAGGACGCCGGCGCCGTGCGTCTGCCCAACACGCTCTCCGCAGCCACAGAGCGCATGGGAGAATCTGCGATCGCTAAGGAACTATTTGACGAGGCCTTCATCGAACACTTTGTCGCTACCCGACGCTGGGAGTGCCGGCAGCACCAGGCCGCGGTCACCGACTGGGAGACCCAGCGTTACTTTGAAATCGTCTAGCATCTGGCCATGACTCCCGTCACTCAGTTCAATTACCCGACCCAGGTGCGCTTCGGCCCTGGAGCCATGGGCGAAGTTCCAGAGCACCTAGCTGCTCTGGGAATCCAACGCCCTCTTCTGGTGACCGATAAAATCGTCGCCGAATTGCCCCCTGGACAAAAGCTGGCGAGCTGCCTGGCAAACTTGCCCTTGGACAGCGCTCTGTTCTCCGGCATCTGGGGCAACCCGGTGATCAGTCAAGTGCAAGCAGGGGTGGCCGCGTTCAGAGAACACAAAGCCGACGGCATCGTGGCCCTGGGGGGCGGCGCATCCATGGATGTGGCCAAGATCATTGCGCTCATGGCCCATCATCCGGGTTCCGTGTTGGACTACGAAGACGGGAATCCCAATCAGAAGCCAATTGAAAACCAGATCCCGCCGATCATCGCGATTCCAACCACCGCAGGCACGGGCAGCGAAGTGGGCCGGGCCGCAGTGGTTTCGGAAGACGGCTCCCATCGCAAGGCGATTCTGTTTCATCCGCGCCTCTTGCCCGCAGTGGTCTTGCTCGATCCGGAACTGACCGTGGGTTTGCCCGCAAAGGTCACCGCCGCCACGGGCATGGATGCCTTAAGCCATCTGGGGGAAGCATTCTTGGTGGACAGCTTTCACCCCATGGCGGATGGGGTTTCCCTGGAGGGCCTGGGTTTGATTTCAAAGAGCCTTTTGGATTGTGTTGATTTCGCGAATGCTGGCACGGGAGCCACGCGCGAGCACATCGCCGCCCGGGGTTTGATGCTGACTGCTTCCATGATGGGCGCCGTAGCCTTTCAAAAGGGTCTGGGCGTGACCCATTCCTGCGCCCATGCCCTCTCCACGGTTTGCGATTTGCACCACGGCCTGGCCAACGGGATCATGTTGCCCTTCACCTTTGGCTTCAACCGCAGTGCATGCGAAGATAAGTTCGCGCGCATGAGCATCGCGGTGGGAGCAGACGGAAGCGCGGATGGCTTTTTCCGCTGGTTGGACGGGCTGCGGGCGCAGATTGGCATTCCCGCAAGTCTGAGATTGGCCGGTGTTGGACCGCAGCACCTCGACGACTTGGTTGCCTTTGCACTCAAAGATTCTTGCCACTTGGAAAATCCGGTGCCGGTTTCTGAAGCTGATTTCCGTGCCCTCTTTCAGTCCGCGCTTGAGGCATGACTCCCCGTCCCCTCAAAATCGGCCTCAGCGCGTGTTTTTTCCACGCGGATCCCGCGCGCCCAATCTTCAAAGGCAAGACCCTGCAGTACATGGAACAGTCCATGGCGAACTGGGTCATGGCCTCCGGGGCAGTGCCCTTGATGTTGCCCCGGCCCAGCGGCCTGGTTGATGTGCGAATGCTGGTGGAAGAAATCGACGGCTTGCTGCTACAGGGTGGCTCGGATGTTTCCCCAAAAACCTATGGCATGCAAGCGCACAAGCCCGAGTGGGCCGGAGACCGAGAGCGTGACCTCTATGAGATCGAGCTGCTCAACGAGTGCCTGCGAGTGGGGAAACCTGTCCTGGGTATTTGCCGCGGCCTGCAATTGATCAATGTCGCCTTGGGCGGAACCCTCTATCAGGATTTGGAAACCCAGTGCCCAGAATCCCAAGTCCATCGGGATTGGAATGTGTACGAGGACCTGCATCACGAAGTGGTGTTTGAACCCGGCTCACGACTGCACGAGTTCTATCCGGGGAAATCTGGCGGTCGCGTGAACAGCATTCACCATCAAGCGGTCATGGATCTTGCGGAAGGTCTGGTGATTGAAGCCCGTTCCGTGGACGACGGCATTGTTGAAGCCCTGCACCGTCCCGGACCCAGCTACCTCTACGCGCTGCAATGGCATCCCGAGTTCATTCCTGCGGAAGCTGCCGAGCTCCTGCCTCCAGATCCCATCATGCGCAGTTTCCTTTCCGCTGCTGAAGAAGCCCGCACCTAGAACCCATGCTGCAAGTCATCAACCCAGCCACCGGCCTTGCGCTCTGCGAGCTAAGGACCGACTCCCCCGAAATGGTGAGCGACAAGTACCAACAAGCTCGCCTGGCCCAACCCGCCTGGGCCGCTCTCAAGATCCAAGAACGCTGCGCTTTTGTACGCCGCTTCCAGCAGCAACTGATCGAGCGCCAGGAAGAACTCGCAGGTCTCTTGACCTCGGAAACGGGCAAGCCCCTGCAACAGTCCCTCAACGAACTGAAAGGCGTCCAGGGTCGCATCGAGTTTTTCCTGAAGAACACCGAAGACACCATTCAGGCCCTCGATATGCTGCCGCCGGGCCACAATCCCGCCGAGCGCCTCACTTTTGAACCTCTGGGCGTGATCGCAAATATCTCCGCCTGGAATTACCCCTACCTTGTGGGCGCCAACGTCTTCATCCCGGCGCTCCTGACTGGCAATACGGTGCTTTACAAGCCGTCGGAATTCGCTTCCCTCACGGGCCAGGCGATCTTCGACATGTTCACCTCGAGCGGTCTACCGGAAGGTGTCTTGAGCGTCATCATTGGCAAAGGCGAGGTGGGTGCGCACCTGCTCCAACAGCCCATCGATGGGGTCTACTTCACCGGGTCCCACGCCACTGGCGTCAAGATCGCCGCTGGCGCCGCCCCAAATTTGATGCGTGTCCAATTGGAATTGGGCGGCAAAGACCCGGTCTATGTAATGGAAGACGCCCCAGTGGCCGCCGCCGCCACCGCCCTTGCGGACGGAGCTTTCTACAACGCGGGCCAAAGCTGTTGCGCGGTGGAGCGCATCTATGTGCGCAACGAGATCATGGACGAGTTCGTAAAGCACTTTGTTGTCGCCGCACAAAAACTCGTTGTTGGCTCCCCTACCGATTCCACCACCACCCTCGGGCCCCTGACCCGTCCCGCGCAACTCGACGTACTTGACGCCCAGGTGCAGGATGCTCTGCAAAAAGGCGCCCAGCTCAAGATCGGCGGGCAAAGAGTCCCTGGCCCCGGGTCCTTCTATCAACCAACCGTCATGACCCAGGTCAACCACACCATGGACCTGATGACCCAAGAGAGTTTTGGCCCCATCATCGGCATCCAAGGTGTGTCTTCTGACAGCGAAGCACTAGAGCTGATGAACGACAGCCCCTATGGCCTGACCGCGGCGGTTTATTCTCCCGACCAACAACGGGCCCAAGGCATCCTGGCTCGCGTCAACTCCGGCACCGTCTACTGGAACTGCTGCGACCGGGTCAGTCCGCACCTGCCCTGGACCGGCCGGGGCAACTCAGGCATCGGCAGCACGCTCTCGACCCTGGGGATTCAGGCGTTTGTGCAGCCCAAGAGCTGGCACATGAACGGGGATCGATAGGGAACCAAAGCTTGATTGGCACTTGAGTGACTCGACTCAAGATACCCTGGCCCTCGGGAACCGCGGTGCATCCTTCCCAACCGTGCCGAGTTCAATTCAGGACTCATTAAAAAACGGATCCGGAATGGATGGATCGCGCAGCTTCGCGGCCGCACCTGCGCCAGTCACCGGCAACCCCGTCGGGTCAAGGAGTCCGATTTGCACAAGGACGTTGGCCTGGTCCCAATGGATATGCTCATAGGAGACTTTCCCATCTTCGATGCCAACAATCACGACGAAGGCCACCTCTACAAACTTCCCCGTGGGCTTGACTCCCGGGAGCAAATGGTCCATTTCAATCGTATGGGTGAATGAAATGATCAGCTCGTCAATAAGCCGCTGCGGGCTGTAGGTGCGGGAGATCGTCTCAAACTGAACATCCGGGGGAAAGAACTGACCGATCAGCCGTTTGGCATAGAAGGTCCTGACTCCCTCCGCGCCCTGGCCACCAACCATCGTCGGAACATTGACGAGGTGCGGGTTGTCGGTCATCGTCGCGAGAGTCTTATCGAGATCGCCCGCCAATTCCGCTTCCATGTGTTTTCCGAAAATGGCGTCTATGGATTCAATTAATTTCTGGTCAGTCATGGATGGCTCCCCTTTGGGAGTGGGTGCCTTACGGGCACGGGGAAAATAGAAAATTCCAACAACGCTCGCGGCTGCAGCGAACACGCAGGTCTTGATGAGTCCTCTCCTCTTTAGGTGCATCATGTGAGTGTCTCCGATTTACTGAATAGGCGTGGCGACTTTAGGGCGTGCCAAGCGTACGATCCGCCCCCTCGGGTGTGCACCGTAAAGAGTCCACTTGGATCTAAGGAATGTACTCACCTGCACGACTTAACCCCTAAGCACTTTCCGAAGAAAGCGCCTTCCCAAGTTCAGGCTAGAGCTCGCTCACCTGGCCGCCGATTCGGGTCTGAGCATTGCAGAGATCTTTAGGGTGCTGCACATCAATCCAAGCCCCCTCCATCATGGCGTGCACTTTCAATAACCGCAACGGCCTAACCACATAATTCGAGAAAGAACCTATCGGCGTGCTCGCTCTCAGAACGCCTCCACATCAGACTAGCTTGAGGCCATCCATGCCAGGTACAACGAACCCCTCACTCGAACAAGCTGCGGGCAGTCATGGCGGAGGGTACCTCCAAATCAAGGATCTGCAAGAGCGTCGGGGCCACGTCCGCCAGCACCCCATGGGGCCGAATCGACTGGCCCTTCAGGGACTCGCCGCAGAAGACGATGGGCACGGGGTTCAAAGTGTGGGCTGTGTGAGGTTCGCCGGACTCAGGATCCACAAGTTTTTCCGAGTTACCATGATCCGCGGTGATCACCGCCAGACCACCGAGGGCGTTCACCGCAGCGGTGATTTCTTGCAGGCAACTATCCACGAATGCCACCGCTTGGCAAGCAGCACCGTAGTCCCCCGTGTGCCCCACCATGTCCGCGTTGGCGTAGTTGATGATGAACACGTCGGTTTCAGCGCGGCCAAGTTCCTTCAGGATTGCGTCGGTAACCCCTCGGGCGCTCATTTGGGGCGCCAGGTCATAGGTGGCGACTTTGGGGCTGGGGAGCAGAATGCGGTTTTCCCCTGGCAGCACATCTTCTTTGCCCCCAGAAAAGAAAAAAGTCACATGGGCATACTTTTCGGTCTCTGCGATCCGCGCCTGGCGCAGTCCAGCGCGACTGAGCACCTCCGGGAGCATGTCCGACAGATCGTTTGGCGCAAAGGCAATGGGGAAGGGGAAATCCGCGCGGTATTGGGTGAAGGTGGTGATGGCCGGGCGGCCCGTGCCTCGCCGTTCGAAGTGCTCGAAGTCTTCAAATGCCAAAGCAAGAGAAATCTCGCGCACGCGATCCGACCGGTAGTTAAACATGATCAGAGGTTCATCCGAACCGATGCGCGTGCCCTCCGCCGGGCCGATCAAGGTGGGCTCTAAGAACTCGTCGGTGATTCCTGCTGCGTAGGATTGTTCCAGTGCACTCAACACCGAATCCCGCTGCTCACCGATTCCGGCGGTGAGCAAGTCGTGAGCCTTTTGCACGCGCTCCCAGCGATTGTCTCGGTCCATGGCCCAGTAGCGTCCCACAAGACTGACAATGCGGCCCACACCCACTTCAGCGCAGGCCGCCTCAAGGCGTGCCAGATGTTTCACCCCTGAGCGTGGCGCCGTGTCCCGTCCATCAGTCAGGGCGTGGATCAAAACCTTATCGCCGGACACGCCGACCTTTTTGGCCATGCGCAAGAGGGCCACGATGTGTTTGTCGCTGGCATGCACGGCCCCATCGGAGACCAGCCCCATGAGGTGCAGGTTTTTGTCCCCACGCCGAGCGTCCTCCATGACTTTCAGCAACGCGCCATTCTCGAAGAACTCGCCGCTCTCGATGGCCGCGTCGATGCGCGTGATGTCCTGGTTGATCACGCGCCCAGCGCCAAGGCTCATGTGCCCCACCTCACTGTTGCCCATGATCCCCTCCGGCAGGCCCACTTCCCGCCCACAGGCATGCAGCAGCCCGTGGGGATACTGACCCAACAACTGCTGAAAGAAAGGCGCAGAGGAGGCGATCGCGTTGAACTCGGGATCGTCGCGCTGCCCCCAACCATCGAGGACAACCAGCAGAAGGGGGGGGCGTTTCATACTTAGATCACGTGGGCGGAAGCGCCTGTGGCCCAGGGCTCCCCACATGCACCATACTAAAGGCCCATGGAAAAGAAGAAGCCGACCACCACTCGAATCACCCGAGCTTTCAAGGCTGCAGGCCTCGCGGGCCTGGGCCTACTGGCCAGTTGCGCCAACTTCAATACCTTCAGCGTCCAAGAGGACGTCACCCTGGGGCTAAGGGCGTATGAGGACGTGCGCAGCAAGGAGCCCCTGGTCACCTCGGGCCCCGCCCTGGAGCACGTCTTGCGGGTCACCGAGCGCCTGGTCCCTGCGGCCCTGGTGGATGCCCCGTCATTCGCCCAGGAATTCCCCTGGGAGACCGTCCTGATCCAAGATGACAGCACCCTCAACGCCTTCTGCCTGCCTGGGGGCAAGATGGCGGTGTACACGGGCATTTTGGCAGTCACCCAAGACGAGGCGGGCCTGGCTGTGGTCATGGCCCACGAAATCGCCCATGCCACAGCGCGCCACGGCACCCAAGCCATGACACGCCAATTGGCCTTGAGCGGAGGGCTGGCCATGCTGGGCGTGGTGCTGGAGGAGAACGAGCTGAACCCCGAATACTCCTTGGCGATCGCCTCCATCAGCGCCACTCTGCTGACCCTTTCCTATGGGCGGGACGCGGAGCTAGAAGCGGACCGGGTAGGCCTCATCACCATGGCCAGGGCGGGCTATGACCCCCGGGTGGCGGTGGAGTTTTGGCAGCGCATGGAGCCCTATGGCACCGAAGCCCCGCCGGAGTGGCTCTCCACGCACCCCTCCCACGGTCACCGTATCGAGCAGATTCGAAGCCTCTTGCCCGAAGCCCTGGCCATCTGGGAAAGCACCCAGGGCCGGGGGGGAAGCCCTACAGAATCGGATTTCTGAAAAGTTGTAAACCCTTTACAGGCAAGGAGTTACACGGGTC
>CALEMP010000056.1 GCA_937910685.1 uncultured bacterium | reverse complement strand
TACTGGGTGAACTTCACCGAAACCATGTTGGTCACATTGCTGGGACCACCACAGGTAGCCTGCAGGTCTCTGTAATAGAGCTGGAAGTGCATCGTTGTTCCCAAGGCAAACTGCCCCACCTGGGCCATGTGTGTTGACACATAGGCGCCCAGGCCCGGACCAACCGTACCAGCGCCGGAAGAGTCGAGGTGCAAAATCGGGCCTATACGGAACAGGATCGAACTTGCGCAGCGCAGACCACCGCCCATACTTACCTGCGCTTGGCTTTCGCTCAATCCATAGAACAGGAACCCGAAAGTCTGGGATGGCAGCTGGAACGTATCGAAGGCCAGGTCATCCATGTAGACGCTTGAGCTCCCGCGCCCCTGCAGCCGTCCGCCCACACCAGTGGAGTTCATGCAGCCACCCGAAGAATAGTTATTGCCGCAAGGTGAACCTTGGGGGCAGGCGCAATCCGGAGGGTCAACCTCTTCGCACTCGTCGGGGACAGTGTTATTGTTGACGTCTCGTGACCCATTGAGGATATCGATGTCATCGGGGTAAAGGTTGGGTTGGCAGTCAACGATCTCCCTTCCGGGCTTGCTAATAGTGGCCGCGGACAGTTCATCGCCCTCAGAACTACCGCTGTCCCGCTTCGTGTTGAGCCCCATGGACTCGCCACTAATTAAGATCATTGGCGCCCCTCCCCCAGGGCCAGGAGGGCCGAGGAGGTCACCCTCTTCCATGGGCAGGTTCAATAGGGAATCAAGCTGGCCCAAGCTGGGCGAGCCGCGCCGCAAACTGAACAAAAGCATGTCTGTGCTCCCGTTTAACCACGAGTAGGGGCCATCATTTGGCTGGAACCCAGGGACACCATTTTCCCAGAGGACAAGGGCATCCAGATCGTCACCTATGCTCAAGCCCAGGCTGGCAGGTGGCGCATAGACCGAAATCTGGCCGCTTTGGCTCACTAGCACTGCTGCGGGAGAGGCTCCCTGAAAAAAGGCGCTGCCCGAATTCAGATAGCCATGAGCGGGGTCAGGAAAGCCCCCGTCCAGGGAAAAGAAGATGGGAACTGCTGTGAGATTGCCCACCCGCTGTTGACTGAGGGCATCCACATGGGAACCCGTGTCCTGGCTGCCATTGGGCAACCCCTGACCCGCATCGTTTGGCTCCTTCAAACCGAGACCAGGTGCAAGACCTGCACTTATGCCTTGGTACATCGCGCTCTGACCGTTCCCGTCGAACGACAAAACATGCTGCCGCACCCAAGGGCCACTGGCCTGGGGACCCACGGGGAGGTCTGGCAAATGGATGGTTGTGAATACGCTGGCCGATGACTCTCCGAGGGGGCTCTCTGTTTTAACCGAAGGGCTCGTTTGAAGACCAGAGTATCCCACCGCGTATTCATCGACGCTGAAGCGAATGAAATAATCTTCATTCATGCCTAATAGCTTGGCGTCTCGCCCAAGGGAAAGCGCATCCAGATCAATTCCGCAGGGATCCCCACCAAGGTGCCCAACACAGATGTCGTATCGATTGAGACCGAGCCGACCGCCATGGTGTCGAATCGCCGGATGAACGCCGCCCAACTGCGGAATCCCTCCGCCGAGCAAGTCCCCCTCGGTGATGGGGGCCCCATGAACATCCAAGGTCCCGATGACGGGGCCGTGGTAGTCCACGCTGAATAGAAGTTCATTGGGGAGGTTCTGGCCAAAGGCCGGCGCCCCCATAAGGAGAGCAATGCACAGGGGTAGAGTTTGGATATTCATAGGAAGAGGGTCTTGCGATTATTGCCAGTGTAGATGAATGAGGAGAATCCCATTGGGTATTCAATCAGGAAACCACCCCGCCGCTAAAAGAAGTCATGCCAGGGTCCTATCAATCGATTCGACGCAAAATTAATTTGCTGACAGGGTGCCTCTGTCTAATTCTGATCCTCACCGAGGCCAGCGGACAAAGAACTCACAAAAGCAGGTAGTGCCTGGATAGACCCACTAATTGGACCTTCGCTCATAATCATCCAGGGGCCGAGCAAAACGGTCCTGGGCCACCGCCAGTGGATCGAGGGGCAGAACACTGGCCCGCCCCCCCTCGTCGAAGGTCAGCCACCGGGTTGGTCCAGGGGATGGATCAAAAATGGCTCGGGAATTCTTCCCGTGTTCCTTGACGGTGCATAAGAGCATTCCGTCCAAAACCCTCCAAGCAGCGAAACTCCCGTCAGAGGCACTGGTCAAGGCAACCTCTCCCGGGGCATCCACACTCAACAGGAGCAAGCGACCCTTGAGGGGCAGGACCACATCGATCCCATCGTTAGGGCCACCTCCAATGGGCTGAACACGCGCCCTCCCAGCAAACACCCGGCGGCCAAGAACGAAGCCCTGCGGGGTGGGATGCAACCAGTCGCCCACGATCCGCTGACCCGGACGGGAGACCACGCCTGAACTTCGATCAAAAAAGCGCGCGCGAGCGTCGCTGCTCAGAGCAAGCAGTTCGTCCTGCCAAATCCGAAGGTCCAGGATCTGAACGCTCGACCCCTCCCCGCCTCTTACAGTCCACAGGATTTCCACGGTGGAAAGATCCAAACCAACCCGGTACGACCCATCCCCCCCCACAACTAAGACATTGGCGGTGTTATCAAAGCAAAGAGCCCTTGCCTTGAAGTTCAACTGCGGTGCGGTCATCCCGTCCACGGACCAAAGCTGCACGGATCCCTGATCGTCAATCGATGCCCAGTGCCTCCCGTCATCGGACACCGCACCCCGGTGCAGCGGGCGCGCATGGGGCGGGTTGGATCCAATCAGGTTCCCGCCGGAATCGAAAGCCAACGCGCGGCCATCCGCCCCAAAGGTGTGCAAGCTGCCAGCTTGGCGCGCGAGGGCCAATTGATTCACCGCTCCCCGGTGGAGAACAGACCTCCAAAGCAAACGGCCCGGTTCCCGATCCCCGGAACCCTGTTCACCCGGCACGCGAGGACTGCTACAGACCCGCACCTCACCACTTTGATCCCCCAGAGCCACCCGCAGGCCATCCCCAAAAAAAGCCGCACACTCGATGGCCGCGCCAGAAGTCTCCAAGAGAAAGGCCCCCCCCAAGCGGCGCGCAGAAAAGACATGCACGTGAGGCGACCTACCAACCGCCAGATAGTGACTCCCTGAAGAGGGCCAAAGAATGGCCTGGGGCCGTAGATAATCCCGATCCTCCCCCAGGAGCGCGCCTTCATGGCTGAACAATTTCAAAGACTGCCCTGATTCCGCAACAAGCAGTTGCGACCCATCCGGCGACCAGGCAAGCATCCGAGCGGCATCCTCGCTGGGTTGCAACCAATCGCTTTGCCCCTCACCGATCAGCACGCCCTGGGGTCCAACCAGAGCCAGCCTTCCCTGGGTAGCGTCCAAGGAGACAGCTCCCGGAACAAAGTCCTTTGGCAGTGATCGAACAGCCCCCACAAGACGCAACTCCCCCGCCACCGACTGGAGCACCCGGACGTTCGTTTCCGTAGACACGGCCAGCAAATCGCCCTGAATATGCAACCCCAGAAGAGGATCCTCTTGTCCCCCAAGGGAAGCCTGAACCACGCCACTCTCCCCGTCCAAAATCCACAATTGTCCGGGTAGCACGCCAGGCCCATCAGAGCCCTGCATAGTCGAAAGGCACAGTTGATCGCCCGATGCCAACCATTCGACCCGCTGAGCCGTGGATAAGGCTGGATCTAAGGTCAAGAGACGCTCTCCATCCCTGCCACTCAGCAAGTACCCCGGACCTTCTGCGGGCAGAACCGCAAGGCGCGTGCCTTCATGATCGAAACAGAAATCCCGACAGACGTCACCGGATCCGGAAAGGTGCCAGCGAATGCGCCAGGTCCCAGATGCCTCGGCCTCTAGTAAGACCAACTCCCCGTCAGAGGAAGAGACCGCCATAACCTGGCCATTGGCACAGACCTCAACCTGATAGGGCTTCGCATTCGACGATGCCTTATCCTCGAACAATTTCAAGGACCAGGGCTCCGCATCCTCCAGATAATCCTGGACCGCGAGCAGCCCATTCCGGCCGATGACCGCAATGCGGTTCTGTGTATGGGGAATCAGAGCCCAGCCACTAATAGTGGCGGCCCCCTGCGGGGAAATGCGGCCCACCATTCGTGAGCGCAGTAGCGGTTCATAGATCACTCCGAGGGCTTGGGGGCCCGGAGCTCGCTGGTTGGCTTCCAGGGCCAGAGTGAGAGCCGCCGATGGGCTGTCCTTGACCTTTTCCACCGACGCCACTCGCAAGCGCCGCCCCTCGGCCAAATCAAAATTAGCCTGCACTTCCGCAAGCAGCACCAGGGAAATGCTCAAACCCACGACCAAGACACTGAAGAGCCCCACCAAACCGCTGGCGATTCCCGGAGAACGGCGGGCCCAGCGGGCTAGGCGCAGGAAAAGTCCCGCGGGGCGGGCCTGGACAGGCTCGTATTCGCAGATGCGCCGCAGATCCTCGGCGAGAGCTAGGGCTGTGGGATAACGGCGGGCGGGGTTCTTATCCAAGGCCACTTGCAAGACAGCGACCAGATCCTCCCCCACCGTAGGATTCAAACGGCGCGGATCCGTGGGAGGTTGATTCAACACCGCTATTTGAATGGCTATGAAGTTTTCACCCTGGAATGGACGCTCTCCGGTCAGTGCCTCTTGCAATGTCACGCCGAGGGCAAACACATCGACTCGCCGATCCCCGCGGGAGTCCTCGTCACCGGTTGGATTGGCCTGCTCCGGAGCCATGTAAGCCGGCGTACCAAACACATCTCCACTCTGGGTCAAGCTCTCGGCTTCTTCTGAAGAATCGTGGGCTAACCCAAAGTCCAGCAACATGGGCTGGCCGTTGTCGAGCACGAAGAGATTGCCCGGCTTGATGTCGCGGTGCACAACCCCCGCTTCATGGGCCGCGTGGAGAGCACGCGCGGTGGTTTCAAAAAAGCGCAGGACCCCGTGCAGTTCGGCCTGGGTACTGGGACGAAAGCGGGGGCTCTTGGCAGGCAGGGGCTCATCGGATGACAAGGTCTGGCGTAAGTCTTTCCCCGGGAGCACGGGCATGGCAAGGAAGGGAATCTCGCCCTCGATC
>CALEMP010000055.1 GCA_937910685.1 uncultured bacterium | reverse complement strand
CGGCAACTTGTCCGCAAACTTGGCCGGGTCCGCGTCGAACTGAGCCTTGCACTTGCCACAGCAAAAGGCCACAAGCTGGCCTTCATGTTCGCTCGTCACCGCCAGGTCCACGCCCGTCCCGGAAACCGGGCACGCGGTGTTGATCGCGGTGAGCTTCGCTTTTTCCGGGGCAGCCTTCGGCAACTTGTCCGCAAACTTGGCCGGGTCCGCGTCGAACTGAGCCTTGCACTTGGCACAGCAAAAGGCCACAGGACGTCCGTCATGAACCGACACCACCGTGGCGTTCACTGGACTACCCAAGACGGGGCAGAGCTTGTTCTCGGCTCCTCCTGCGGGAGGGGCAATCACTGCATCCGGCTCAAGGCCGCGGTTGATCAACAAGTTCGGCCGCATTTGAGCCAGTTGACCGCAGCCCTCTGCGGTGAACGCCGAGCCCCACAGGTAGAGGCGCTGCAACCCGGGCAAGGCTGCGAGAGCCTCCGTTGCTTGATCTCCCGCTGTGGATCCATAGAGGTTCAAGACCTTCAACTCTTTCAGGGCAGCCAAGTGGGCCAGCCCCTTGGCACTGACATTGGTGCGTGACAGGTTCAGCCGGCGCAATTGAGTGAACTTAGCCAAGTGGGCAAGACCTGCGTCGGTGATCTGGGTCCCCGCGAGATTCAGCCAAACTAAACTGGGCTCCAGTCCCCCGAGGGCCTTGATCTGTTCGTCCGTAGCAGAGGGATTTCCCAGGGACAGGTTCACGTCCACCGCATGCAGGCCGTCGGCCACAGGAAGAGCCACCCAGCCGCTTGCCTTCAATCCCGCCAAAGCCACATCGCGGACAGCAACTTGGGCTTCGCTCAGTGGCTCCAACACCAAGCGTGGTTGGGCAGGCAAACCCAGCTCGACTTTTTCCCAGGGAGCTCCCTGAACAATCCATGCGTGCAGAAGCGCCAGTTGCAGCTTGCTGAGGGGCTCGCCGTCCTTGGGCATGAAATCGGGATCATCGCTGGGCAATTGGCAGAGCTCCAGCAGAAGGCTCATGTCCGGATCGCCGGGAATCACCGGGAGGGCATCAGGCTTCCCCGTGAACAATCCCTCGCGGGTGTCCAAGCGCAAGTCCCCCTCCTGGGTGCGAGGCCCATGACATTCGAAACAACTCTCCGCCAAGATCGGGAAAATGTCCCGCTTGTAGTCGATTTCCTCCGCGGGCTGATCGGGCTCTTGGACTGGGTTCAAGGAGGGCGTCGTGTTCCCGGGCAGGAAAGACGGGGCCAACATGGTCAAGGCAAGGGGGAGAATCCACATGAGCACCAGTCTAGCAGGCCCGCACCTTGGATGGGGATTCCCCTCAGCGCGCCTAGGAATCCGCCGGCACCACAAAGGCCCATGCCGCGACCAATGCGCTCAAAGCGGGCAATCCCAGGGACAAGCCATGGGGCCAGCCCCCCGCCAACAAAAATGCCGGCACGCTTGCCAAGACAGCTGAGGCAATCACCCAAAGGCGAGCACGCAGCCCCCTCTGGGCCGCCAGCCACCAGCAAATCGGGAGGGCACCCAGGTGATGCGGCCAACAGGGGCCTGGCAATAAGGGCAGGCAAGCCAAGAGCAAACCCGCCCCCATGCTCATGCTTTCACTGCTCATCAAGGTGCGCACTCTCAGGAGGGCGCATGCCAGCAGGAATAGGGCCAGCCCACGCTCCAGCACTCCTGCCTCAGGGAACCCCAGAGCGCGCCCCAGAACCAGGGTAAATCCCTGACGGTTGAGGGACCCCGCCCAATCTCCCCCGGCCGAAGTGGCGTTCTCAAGGCGCTCAATAATCTGTTGCCCAAAGCCGAGCGTCTCACCTCCAAACACCAGCATGGGCAAGCCCACCAGGACAACAAGCAAGGCGATCCAATCCACCCGGCCGAGCCTTCGCTGCAGGATCCGCGGCACCCAGAGGATTACCGGATAGAGTTTGATCCCCGTGGCGATGGCGAGGATCCAAGCCGCAGGCCCCGGCCTATCCTTCTCCCAGAGGAGCAGCGTCCCCGCGCACATGGCCGCAAGCGGCGCGCCCATCTGACCCCAATGCAGCGAATGCAACAGGGGGTAACAACAACCAGTAGCCAACCCCAAGACCAGCGCCCCGCGCCAACCCTCCGGGCCCTTGCCCAAACGAAGAACCAAGAGCACCAACGCAACAATGGAAAACAGCTGCAAGCCCAAGCCTAGCCAGGACAATAGCTCGCTGCCCAGCCAGGCCATGGGCACGAAGAAAACCGCCGCCGAGGGAGGATAGATGAACCCTTCCACCGGCCGCGCTTCGCCCTCCATGACCGAGACAGCCTGCCGGTAAAAGGGCCCCATCCAGTCTTCGAGGGGTGCTTCGTTGAAATCCATCCCCTCGCTGAACCCCACTAGTCCGCCCATCAACGCCAAAACCACCAGCCATCCAAGAGCCAGCCCAAGCAACGCTATTCCATCACGTCGATTCATGGTTCCAATTCCACCAAGCCGCCGCCGGAAAGAACTTTGACCTCGGTTGCAATCCGCCACCAAGCAGTGCGCGGAGGCCTGCACTCGATGCGTAATTGCTCCTCGCGGCTGGGATGGGGAGTCAAGAAACGCAAGCTGTGCAAAGCTACGCTTCTATCTGGAAGAGCCATTTGAGCGCCGTACTTGAGATCCCCAAGCAAGGGGGCACCGAGGGTCGCGCAAGCCACCCGCAATTGATGGGAACGCCCGGTGAGGGGTTCCAATTCCAGCAGCGAGGCCTGCACCCCAGAACGCAACACCCGCCAACGGGTGCGGGCCAAGCGCGCACCCTCGGTGCCCTCCCCCACCACATTCACGCGGTTACGTGAAGAGTCCTTGAGCAAGCTCTGCTCCAAGAACCCCTCCCCCGTGAGTTCGCCCTGAACGACTCCCAGATAGGTTTTCTGCACCCGCCGCTCGCGCAAAGCCTCGGTCAAACGCGCGGATCCCTTGCTGGTTCGCCCAAAGCAAAGCACCCCTGAAACCGGCCGGTCCAATCGATGCACAACCCCAAGAAAGACATCCCCGGGTTTGTTGTATTCCTGCTTAACCCAGGCGCGAGCTAAATCGAGAGCGCTCTCGTCACCACTCTCATCGGGCACACTGGGAAGCCCCGCTGGTTTCTGAATCGCCAGCACATGGTTGTCACACCAGAGCACCTCCAATGCGCTCACGCCCCACGTTCCCGCCGAAGGCGCACGCCAAACCCCGCGGGCAAGAGTCGTGAATCCAAGCCCTCCCGGGCTTCCTCCCCCAACGCCAATTCCGCCGCAGAAAAGTCATCACCCGGCTGCGCGTGGACCCGCACCATCTCTTGCAAGGTCAAGGGCGAGTGTCCCACCGCATAGGTCGAAAGCACCAGCCTGCCACCCGGCGCAAGCAACTGAAGAGCGCACTCGATCAGCGGTTCAAGGCCTTCCTCAAGACGCCACAGTTCCCCCTTAGGCCCGCGGCCGTAATGGGGTGGATCCATCATGATCGCGTCATACAGTTTGCCGCGCCGCACTTCCCGGCGCGCGAAAGCCAATGCGTCGTCGCAAATCACGCGCATGGAGTCCTGCGCCAATCCGCTGGCCACGAGGTTTTCAATCGCCCAGGACAAGGACTGGCGCGATGCGTCCACGTGGGTCACATGAAAGCCGCGCACGACCCCAAGCACGCTGGCAACCCCGGTGTAACCAAACAGGTTAAGCATGGTTTGGTTTGGCTTCTGGTCCGGTCCCACAAGCCACTGCCAGTTGCCCGCCTGCTCGGGGAAAAACCCCACGTGCTTGAAGGGAGTTGGACGCAGGATGAAGGAAGCTCCCTGATGCCCGACGTTCCAGCTAAACCCATCACGGGCAACGCTCTTCGACGCCTTGGGCCCTGGCTCCCAACGGCCGCCCCGATCGGACTCTCGTCGAAAATGCAAGTCGGCCGCGTCCCATTCGCCCTGATCGAGGCGCGGCCGCCAGAGGGCCTGGGGATCCGGCCGCACCAATTGGAGGTCCCCAAAGCGCTCGAGCTTCTGCCCAGCGCCACTGTCCAAGAGACAGTAGTCCGCTAAGGGCTCGGTGGGGAATACGGCTACGCTCAACACAGGGCCCATCCTAGTGGCAAGCACAAAAAGAACCAAGGCTGGCCCTCACGAAGAGGGCCAGCCTTGGCACTAGGTCAGGTGGAGGTTAACTCAGCCCTTGGCGCCAGTCTTCTTGCTGTCGCAGCACCCGGCCTTCTTGGTGGTGGAAGCAGGCTTGGCCTTGGTGGTGTCGCACTCGGTGCCACAATCAGCGGGGTTCTGGCCCTCGCAGTCGCCATCGCAGTTCACGGTCTTGGAAGCGGCCTTGGCCTTGGCTTCGTCAGCACAGCACTCGCTCTTCTTGACGGTGGAAGCCTTGGTGGCTTTCACGCTGTCACAAGCAGTTTCGCAATCGGCTTTCTTGGAGACCGTTTTGGCCTTGGCGCCGTCGGCACAGCACTCGCTCTTCTTGACGGTGGAGGCCTTGGTGGCTTTCACGCTGTCACAAGCAGTGCCGCAATCGGCTTTCTTGGAGA